>JAKLKW010000101.1 GCA_023150455.1 Alphaproteobacteria bacterium
GTCCGAGATGATGCCGGGCCGCCCAGCGGCCGAAGCGCCGCACGCCCAGCCGCAGCAGGGTGGCCGTCTCGCGTTTCATTGTGGCATCGTCGCCTATTTGTGGCTTATCGGCAACAGTGACTTCGTCGCAACGACAGGAATCGGAAACACGCAACTAGAATCGCCGTAAATTCAACGCATTGAGGACCGCTGCGGCGCGCCGACCGATGCTGTTGCACGGGCGCCGCGCCCATCCGCCGATCATGGGTCAGATGGCGTGGCGGACATCGACCTCGGCAAACGCCCAGGCAAGGCGCTGGGCATGAAGGCCGAAGGCCATGCCCGCGCTCGCCAATCGATCGCCAAAGGCGACGAAACCGGCCTCGACCGGGAGGCCGTCGGGCGTACGGCCGCCGCTACCCGGCGCGTCCGGGCTCGCGCGGTCGAGGCAAGCATGCTGCGCCAGCAGCCGGACGAGATTGTCGAGATTCAGCACCTGCGAGACGTCCAGGCCGGCGGGCAGGCGCAGCAGGATCCCCCAGACCGACATGCCGAACCGGGCAATGGATGGGTCTTCTCTACGCCTTCGCGCCGCGGACGACCTGGATGTCGAGTTCGCGGATCTTCTTGCGCAGCGTGTTGCGGTTGAGGCCGAGCAGGTGCGCCGCCTTGATCTGGTTGCCGCGGGTGGCGCCGAGCGACAGCCCGATCAGCGGCCGCTCGATCTCGTGCAGCACCCGATCGTACAGGCCCGGCGGCGGCAGGCCGCCCTTGTGCGCGTCGAAATAGCCGCGGATATGACGTTCCACGGCGGCCGCGAGGCCTTCGGCGCGCGACGGCTCCTCGCCCGTCTGCGCGACCGGCACCACGTCGGCCAGCTCGGCGTTGATCAGCTCGACGCCGATCACGTCCTGGGAATAGAGCGCGGCCAGGCGGCGGACCAGGTTCTCCAGCTCGCGCACGTTGCCCGGCCAGCGATGCTGCTTGAGGCGCTCCATCGCCGCCTGGTCGAGCGATTTCTGCGGCAGGCCCTCGGCGGCGGCCTGGTTGAGGAAATGGCGCACCAGCGCCGGGATGTCCTCGCTGCGCTCGCGCAGCGGCGGCAGGCGGATCGGCACGACGTTGAGACGATAGAACAGGTCCTCGCGGAACAGGCCCTGCTGGATCAGGCCGCGCAGGTCGCGATGCGTCGCGGCGACGATGCGCACATTGGCCTTGATCGAGGCGCGGCCGCCGACCGTCGTGTATTCGCCCTGCTGCAACACGCGCAGCAGGCGCGTCTGCGCCTCGAGCGGCATGTCGCCGATCTCGTCGAGGAACAGCGTGCCGCCTTCGGCCTGCTCGAACCGGCCGGCGTTGCGCGTGGTGGCGCCGGTGAACGCCCCCTTCTCGTGGCCGAACAGCTCGCTCTCGATCAGCTCGCGCGGGATGGCCGCCATGTTGAGCGCGACGAAGGGCCCGGCGCGGCGCTTGCCGTAGCTGTGCAGCGCGCGCGCGACCAGCTCCTTGCCCGTGCCGGACTCGCCGTAGATCATGACGGTCAGGTCCGTGCCCATCAGCCGCGCCAGCACGCGGTAGATTTCCTGCATCGCCGGCGAGCGGCCGATCAGCGGCAGCTGCTCGTCGCCCTCGCCCTCGATCGCCGGCGCCTGCACCGGTGCGCCGGGCGCCGCCAGCGCGCGCTCGACGACATGCACCAGCTCGTTCAGGTCGAACGGCTTGGGCAGATACTCGAAGGCGCCGCGCTCGGTCGCCTTGACCGCCGTCAGCAGCGTGTTCTGCGCGCTCATCACCACGATCTTGAGGTCGGGGCGCAGCTTCTTGATGCGCGGCACGAGGTCGAGCCCGTTCTCGTCCGGCATCACCACGTCGGTGATGACGAGGTCCCCGTCGCCGCCCTGGACCCAGCTCCACAGCGTCGCGGCATTGCCGGTCGTGCGGACGTCGTATCCGTGGCGCGCCAGAGCTTGGGTCAGGACGGTGCGGATCGCCCGGTCATCGTCAGCGACGAGGATCGTTGCGGCTCCCATCAACCGGTCTCCCTGAGCGGTTCATCCGGATCGAGGCGAACCATCGGGAGCAGCACGCGGAAGACGGTCCGGCGCGGCTGGCTGTCGACGTCGATCACGCCGCCATGGTCGCCCACGATCTTCGCGACCAATGCAAGCCCCAGGCCAGTTCCGTTCTTCTTCGTCGTCACGAAGGCGTCAAACAGATGCGGCCGCAAATCGTCCGGAATTCCCGGGCCGTTGTCCTGCACCGCCACCTCCAGAGGCACGTCCATGCGGCTCTCCGCGCCCGGCATGGCGACGCGGATACCGTGCTGGAAGCGGGTGCTGACCGCGATCTCGCCGCCCGACTCGGGCACGGCCTCGGCCGCATTCTTCACCAGGTTGAGAAAGACCTGCACGAGCTGGTCGCGATGGCCATAGACGGGCGGCAGCGACGGGTCGTAGCGCTCGACAAAGCGCACGTTGCGGGCAAAGCCGCTTTGCGCGATGCGGCGCACGTGCTCGAGCACCTGGTGGATGTTGACCGGGCCGCGCTGCAGCGGGCGGCTGTCGGAGAACACGTCCATGCGGTCGACCAGGGCGCAGATCCGGTCGGTCTCGTCGCAGATCAGCCGGGTGAGCTGGCGGTCCTCCGGCGTCGCGCTCTGCTCCAGCAGCTGCGCCGCGCCGCGGATGCCGCTCAACGGGTTCTTGACCTCGTGCGCCAGCATCGCGGCCATCGCCGTGACCGAGCGCGCCGCACCGCGATGGCTGAGCTGGCGGTCGAGCCGGTTGGCGATCGAGCGCAGATGCAGCACCACGGCCACGCAGCGGGGCCATTCCGCCAACGGCGACACCTCGGCGCCGACCAGCTGCGGACCGCTGCGCGGCGAGGCGACCGTGATGTTGGATTCCGCCAGGCTGCTGCCGGTTTCGCGCGCCTGGTGAATGAGCGTCAGGAGCGGGCTGTCGCCGGGCACCAGCTCGCTGAGCTTCATGCCGTGCATCAGCGTCGCGCCCGTCTCGAAGAACTGCTCGGCCGCCGGATTGACGAACAGCACCGAGTCCTCGCCGTCGACCGCGAGTACCGGGCTGGGCAGCGCATTGACCAGGGCGCCCAGGTCCAGGCTGCGCATCCCGATCGGCTGGTGCCGCTGCTCGTCGCGCCGCGCGAGACCGGTGCGGCTCGGCATGCTCACGCGGCCTTCTGCTCGGTTGCGGACCGTTCGATCAGCGGCCGGTAGTAGCCGTCGATCATGGCTTCGACCTTGTCGGGATCGGGCTCGCGGTTCACGGCCGCGCGGAACTCCGCCGAGCCCGGCAGACCCTTGCTGTACCAGCCCAGGTGCTTGCGCGCGATGCGCGAGCCCGCCTCGCGGCCGTAGTGCGACAGCATCGCGCGATAGTGCCCGAGCACGGTCGCGTGCTGCGCGGCGAGCGGCGGATCGGGGCGGCGCTCTCCGGTCTTGAGGAACTGGATGACCTGCGCGAGGAACCAGGGCCGGCCGTAGGCGCCGCGGCCGATCATGACGCCGTCGGCGCCCGACTCCTCGAGGGCGCGCTTGGCCTCGTCGACGGATGCGATGTCGCCGTTGACGACCACGGGGATCGACACCGCTTGCTTGACCTCGCGCACGAAGCGCCAGTCGGCGCGGCCGTCGTAGAACTGGCAGCGCGTGCGGCCGTGCACCGTGACCATCTTGATGCCGCAGGCCTCGGCGATGCGCGCCAGGGCGGGCGCGTTGCGATTGGCGTCGTCCCAGCCCGTGCGCATCTTCAGCGTCACCGGCAGCTTCACGGCCTTGACGGTGGCCTCGAGGATGCGTCCGGCATGGACCTCGTCGCGCATCAGCGCCGAGCCGGCGTGGCCGTTGACGACCTTCTTCACCGGGCAGCCGAAGTTGATGTCGATGATGGCGGCGCCGCGGTCCTCGTTCAGCCGCGCCGCCTCGGCCATCACATGCGGCTCGCAGCCGGCGAGCTGAACCGCCATCGGCTGCTCGTCGGGGGCATTGCTGATCATCGTCAGGGTGCGGCGCCGCTCGCGGATCATCGCCTCGCTGGCGATCATTTCCGACACGACCAGCCCGGCGCCGCAGCGCTTGACCAGCCGGCGAAACGGCAGATCGGTCACGCCGGACATCGGCGCCAGGATCACCGGCTCGTCAAGCTGCGCCTTGCCGATTGATATGCCCATAAATTAGGCAACTCCCTGGACGGCCTATTTGTTCAGCAGTGTAACAGCAGCGTTGTGCGTTGCAACAACAAACAGGGACGAGTTGCGAATCATACGAAGAGAGCGGACAGAAATGCTCGTCGTTTCAACCAATTATGATGTCCTTCACGAACTTGACGCCCGGGTATGCCAGGGTCAGCAGCAGATATCCCAGCAGCACGTATCTCGCGGCGCGGCGACCGCGTACCCCGGTGCGATAATGGGCAGCCAGGAGGCCGACGATGACGGCGAAGCTCAGCAGCGAAAGCAGGGTCTTGTGGTCGAGGCGCAGCAAACGGCCGCTTTCGAGGTACTGCAGCGCGATTCCGCTCAGCAGGCCGACCAGCAGCACGCCGCCGGCTGCCAGCAGCAGGCGGACCAGCAGCGCCTCGCCGTCGGCCACCGACGGCAGGTGATGCGACAGGGCGGTCGGTCGCCGGCTCTTCAGCGCCCGTTCCTGCAGGAAGACGGCGAGGCCCGCGACCGCCGCCAGCGTCGCCAGGGCGTAGGTCGCAACCGATACGGCGATATGGACCTCGAGCCAGGCGATGGGCGCGCCCGTTGCCAGTGGCCGCTCGGGCGCCCCCTGCCAGACCAGCGCGATGAGCGCGAGCAGCATGAGATACGGCAGCAGCAGCGGCGCCAGGCGCCATGCATGCCGCGCCAGCGCCGCGACCAGCGCGAACGTGATCATGGTGACCGCGATCGTGATCCAAAGCGCGACCGAGAAGCCCGTGCGCCACGCATCCGCGACCAGCATCAGCGACCAGAATGTCGGTCCGACCGCGGCGACCGCGGTCACGGCCCAGAACGTCGCGTCGCGCGACTGGGCCATTCCCAGGCGCCGCCAGGGAAGGATCGCGGCTGGCAGCAGCGCCAACAGCGCCGACCAGCCAAACAGGGCGGAACTCTGCATGCCCGGCACTATAGCCGAGCGCGCGCCGCGCGATAGGCATTCGCGTGAGTGCCCGGCGGGGCGGCCGTCCACGGCCGCGGGCGCGTCGGCCAAGCGGAACGGACGCGGTCAGCCGTGCTCGCGCCCGGCCACGGGGATGGTGAACGCGACGGTGGTGCCCTGCCCCGGCTCGCTCTGGATCGACAGATGGCCGCCCTGGCGCTCGGCCAGCGCACGGGAGATGGCAAGGCCGAGGCCGGTGCCCTTGTTTTCGCGCGTGACGTCGATCTCCACGTCGTCGGCCTGCTCGAAGGGGCGGCCAAGCCGTGCCAGCAATGCCCGATCGATGCCCGGCCCGGTGTCGATGACCGCGACGACGACGTCGCTTCCCCGCTGTTGCGCGTCGACCGTCACCATGCCGCCCTTGGGCGTGAACTTGATCGCGTTGCCGATCAGGTTCATCAGGATCTGCGTCGTGGCGCGGCGATCGCCGAGGAGCGCCGGCAGGTCCGCGGCGGCGCGCACGTCCAGCGACAGCCCTTTGGACTTCGCCCTGAGCTCGATCATGCGCAGGACGTCGCGCAGCAGTGAATCGAGGGAGATCGGCTCGGGATGCAGCTCGAACTTGCCGGCCTCGATGCGCGCCATGTCGAGGATATCGTTGATGAGCGACAGGAGCAGGTTGCCGCTGTCGTGGATGTCCTGCGCGTATTCGCGGTAGTGGCCGACCGGAAGCGGGCCGAGGATCTCGCGCACCATCACGTCGGAAAACCCGATGATCGCGTTCAGCGGCGTGCGCAGCTCGTGGCTGACGTTGGCGAGGAACGTCGACTTGGCGCGGCTCGCCAGCTCGGCCTCCTCCTTGGCCGCCGCCAGCTCGCGGTGGCGCTCCACCAGCTCGTTGACGTCGTTGTGGACGCTGACGAAGCCGCCGCCCGGCATGCCGTAGACGCGGGTGCGCTTGTAGCGCCCGCCGACATGGGCGATGCGCTCGCGGTTCATCTCGTACTTGCCCGAGGCGAGATCGCGGAACATCGCATCGGCGTATTCGGGCGTCCATAGCCCTCGGTCGACATGCGCACGGTAGATCTCCAGCAGCGCGATGCCGTGCAGATCCTCGCCGGGACGCACATGGCTCAGCATTTTGCGCCACGCCCTGTTGTAGCGCACGACGCGCAGGCAGCCGTCGTAGACCGAGAACGGCTCCGAGACCAGGTCGAGTGCCGCCGTCAGCACCTTGTCGGCCGACCGGGCGCCCGCCGCCGCGGCCGGGCGCAGCCGGTCGCCCAGCAAGGCCGCGATCGAGTCCATGGCTTCGCGCGCGCCGGGCGACAGGATGGCCGACCGCGCGCCGTCGGTGAGCCCAATCATTCCCCAGAGCGCCCCGCCCGCGCGCACCGGTGCCAGCACGGCGCCGAACGGCAGGGGATTGCCCGCGGGCTGGATTGGATCGCAACCGGTGTCGAGCAGCATGCCGGATTGCAGCCGCGCGAACTCGTCCGCGAAGCACGCGATCGCGAGCTCGGCCCCTTCCTCGGGCCGGTAGCCGGGCGGCTTGCGCACGGCGCCGGCGATGATCTGCGTGGCGGGCGGCGGGCTGAACGCTTCATGCACCCGGGCGATGAACGCATGATCGACGCCGATAGCGGGCGCCAGGCGTCCGCACAGGTCCTGCAGTCGCTCCGCAGCGTCCCAGCCCGAAGCCTCCGCCTGCAGCCAATCGACGACGGCCGCCAGCGCCTCGGGCGGCGGCGCCGGATCGGCAAATGCAGGAATGTTGCGCTTCGCGTTCAAGACACGCCCGGACCGCCATTGCCCTGCCGCTGCCTGCGGCGGGCGGATATGCCTATGGCCCGGGACGGCCTTGTCCTGCCGTTCCAAGCCGATAAACCGCGCACGCGCCGCGGCACGCGGGCCCGCTGCCTGCGATCCCAGGCTCAATTAAAGGGGACGAGAGTTAACAATTCTTATGTTGTAGGATGCAGCCCCGTTTTGCGCATCATACCATCAACCCATGACCTCCTGCATCGCCCTGATCGTCGCCGCCGGGCGCGGTCACCGCTTTGGCGGCGAAGTGCCGAAGCAATACCTCAAGCTGGGCGGCACCGCCGTCCTCCGTCATTCGCTCGCGACCTTCCTTGCCCATCCGCGCGTGGGCCGGGCGGTGGTCGCGATCCATCCGGACGACCGCGCCCTTTACGACGAGGCCGTGACCGGGCTCGACCTGCCGCCGCCGGTGCACGGCGGCGCCCGCCGCCAGGACTCGGTGCGGCTGGGGCTCGAGAGCCTGGTGCCGCGCGCACCGGACCTGGTGCTGATCCACGACGCGGCGCGGCCGTTCATCGACGCGGCCACGATCGGGCGCACGCTCGATGCGCTCGCCGCCGCGCCCGGGGCCATCGTGGCCGTCCCGGTCGCCGATACGATCAAGCGGGGCACGCCGGCGGGGGCGACCGGGGGCGAGCGCATCGCCGGCACGGTCGACCGCGCGGGACTGTGGCGCGCGCAGACGCCCCAGGCGTTCCGCTTCGTTGACATCCTGGCCGCCCATCGCGCGGCGGCTTCCGGCCCCGAGATGACCGATGACGCCGCGGTGGCCGAGGCCGCCGGCCTCGCGGTCGGCTTGGTGCGCGGCTCCGACGACAATTTCAAGGTGACGACCATGGACGATCTGGCGCGCGCCGAGCGCCTGCTGGCCGGACGCACCGAGACGCGGGTCGGAACCGGCTTCGACGTGCATCGCCTGGGAAAGCCGCAGGACTACGTGATGCTCTGCGGCGTGAAGGTGCCGCACGAGTCGGGCCTGATCGGCCATTCCGACGCCGATGTGGGCCTGCATGCGCTGACCGACGCGATCCTCGGCGCGCTTGGCATCGGCGATATCGGCAGCTTCTTCCCGCCCAGCGACCCGCGCTGGAAGGGCGCCGACTCCGCCGTCTTCATCGGTCACGCCGCCGACCAGGTGCGCGAGCGCGGGGGCATGATCGTCCACCTCGACGTGACCATCATCTGCGAGCGTCCCAAGGTCGGGCCGCACCGGCAGGCCATGGCGCGGCGCATCGGCGAGATTCTCCGCCTCGACCCGACCCGGGTCAGCGTCAAGGCGACGACGACGGAGGAGCTTGGCTTCACCGGACGGCGCGAAGGCATCGCCGCCCAGGCCGTCGCCACCATCAGGCTGCCCTCGTGACCAGCCTGCCGGGGCCCGCCCGCGCCCTGCCGCGCTGGCATCCGGCGTGGTGGATCACGACTGGCTGCGGCGTCGGGCTTCTGCCAATTGCTCCGGGTACTTGGGGATCGTTCTTCACCTTGCCTATCGCTTATATCATAACATTAAATATTCCTCATTATTATTTGATAATATTATCTTTATTGGTGTTTCTAACGGGGTCCTGGGCGGCCGGCGAATATGTGCGCCGAAGCGGACGCGAAGACCCCGGAGAAGCGGTGATCGACGAGGTCGCCGGGCAGTTCCTGACGCTGGCCCTGGTGGCGCCCGGCCTCCTGTCGTACGCCCTGGGGTTCGTGGTGTTCCGGGCGCTGGACATCGTGAAGCCCTTTCCGGCCAACTGGTGCGACCGGAACATCGGGGGCGGCCTGGGCGTGATGGCCGACGACATGGTGGCGGGCTTCTACGGCATGGTCGTGACGGGAGCGATCGGTGCGATCTTCGGCTGGCAGCAATTTTGACCAAGCCCTGACCACGGCCGCGGTCGACCTGCTGGCGCGGTTCCGCCGCGCCGGGCTCAGGCTGGCCACGGCGGAGTCCTGCACCGGCGGGATGGTGTCGGCGGTCCTGACCGAGATCGCCGGCTCGTCCGATGTGGTCGAGCGCGGCTTCGTCACCTACTCGAACGAGGCCAAGGCCGAGCTGCTCGGCGTCCCGCTGGCGCTGATCCAGGCCAAGGGCGCGGTCTCCGACGAAGTGGCCCGCGCCATGGCGGCCGGTGCGCTGGCGGGCTCGCGCGCCGACGTCGCCGTGTCGGTCACCGGCATCGCCGGGCCGGGGGGCGCCACCCCGACCAAACCGGTCGGGCTCGTCCATTTCGCCGCGCAGCGACGCGACGCTCCCGCCCTCAGCGCGCGCCACGTTTTCCCCGGCGATCGCGCCCAGGTGCGGCGGGCGTCGGTCGAAACCGCCCTCGCGCTGCTGTTGCAGGCGGCGGGATTGGCGGCGCCGGACGGCCAGGGCGGCGGAGCCGACCACAGGTAACCGACCGCCCGCGCTCGCCCACTGCAATTGCAGTTTTCGCCGTGCAGCTCGTTGCACAAACGGAACGAGGTCGTTTCGCTAACAGAACATCAGTCGAGCGTCCTCAGATATGCGATGACGTCGGCGCGGTCCTGCCCCTGGGCGAAGCCGGGGAACACCATCTTGGTGCCGCCTGCGACTTTCTGCGGCCCGGCGAGCCAGGCGTCGAGGCGCGCCTCGTCCCAGTGCCCGCCGAGCCTGTCAAGCGCGGGCGAGAAGGCAAAGCCGGGAGCCTTGCCGGCGGCTCGGCCGACCACGCCGGCGAGGTTCGGACCGACCTTGTGCTTGCCGCTCTTGTCGGCCGTGTGGCAATTCGAGCACCGGGTGAACAGCGCCTTGCCGCGGGCGGGATCACCGGGCGCCGCCGCCGGCGTGCTGGCGGTCACGGTCGGCACCGCGCCGCGCGCCTTGACGACCAGCTCGTCCCAGCTCAGCACGAAGTCGCCCGAGGTGCCGATGTTCTTGTGGCAGGCGAGGCACGCTTCTTCCCTGGTATCAGCCTTGTTGGCGCGGTCGGGGCTGTAGACCGTGTAGTTCCAGTCGCCATTGCGCAGGCTCTCGGGGATGTCGTTGCCCCAGCCCGCCTCCTTCTGCATGACGCTGTACTGGACGAAGTCGCCCTTGTGGAACAACCCGTCGGCACCGACGGCCGGCGCACCCGCGGCGTCGAGCTTGGCCTTGTAGACCTCCATGACCAGGATCGATCCGTTGGGCAGGCCGCCCTCGCGCTTGGCGCCCTCGATCGCCGGCTTGTTGGCGTAGAGATAGCGCACTTGTCCAATATCCGGACGGTTGTGCACGCCGTAAAGGGTCCACTTGTCCGGCGCGTAGTCCGCCGGCAGCCGCACGCGCTTGGGATTGGCCTGTGCCGTGCCGGCGGCGAGGATCAGGCCGCAGGCGGCGGCCAGCGCCCAGATTCGAGTCATGGATGTCTCCCTCACCCTGTTCTGCTTGTTCCGGCATATACAACCGGCGGCGGTGAGGAGATTTCGTCTACACGGGATCGTGACGGGCTGCAGGCTCAGGCGCCGTATCGGGCGACGAGCGCCAGCCAGAGCTGGTGCAGCTCGTTCGCTTCGGGATTGCCCGCCGGCTTCTTGCGCACCGCCGTGTGCACCAGCACCAGCTTGGAGGGCGGGTCGACGAAGATGGTCTGCCCGTGGATGCCGAGCAGGGCGAAATTCCGCCGCTCGCCGCGCAACAGCCAGACCTGGTAGCCGTAGCCGTACCGCCCCGGGCGCGGCGCGAGATGGGGCTTTTCCGGCGGCGCCGTGGTGGCATCGATCACCCACTGGCGCGGGACGAGCTGTTTGCCGTCCCAGGCGCCGTCGAAGGCGAGCAGCCGCGCGAGGCGGGCATAGTCGCGCAGCGTCGCGGTGATGCAGCAATAGGCGCGCTCCAGCCCGCCGTTGTCGAGGCCCCAGGCAGCGTCGGCTTCGGCGCCGATCTCGCGCCAGATGCGCTCGCTGAAGAACTCCGTCAGCGGCCGGCCAAGCGCCCTGGTGAGCACAAGGCCCAGGATCTCGGTCTCGATGCTGGCGTAATTGAACACCGTATTCGGAGGCGCCGTGCGCTGGTCGAACTCGCCGATCAGAGCCGCCTGGCCGCCTGGCGCGACCCCGAGCAGGCCGCGGTTGAGGCGCGCGTGATCGTCGTTGCCGCCGTAGTCCTCGACGTAGCGCAGCCCCGACGACATGTGCAGCAGGGCGCGGATCGGCGTGCGGCCGTATTCCTTGTCGGCGAGCTCCGGCACGTAGACGGCGACGTGATCGTCGATCGACCGGATGAGCCCCTCCTCCACGGCGCGCCCGACCAGCATGGCGGTGACCGTCTTGGCCATGGACTGCGACAGGAACCGGTCCTTGTCCGTGCGGCCGTACTGGTAGTGCTCGAACAGGATCGTGTCGTTGCGCGCGACCAGAAGACCGGTGACAGGATGGCGCTCTACGTATTCGCGCGGCGAGCGGCGCTGACCCTGGTACGTGTAGGCGACGTCCGGCTCGGCCTCGCTGCGCTTGAACCGCCAGACCGCATCGCCGCGCGGCACCCGGCGCGTGCGCCCGATCCGGTCGTAGCGGCTGAGATTGCCGACCAGGAAGCCGACCTCGCCGAACCGCCAAAGATCGGCCGGGTAGCCGGCGGACCGGCCGTACGCCTCGGCGTCGGGACCGCCATCGGAGAAGGTCTGGGCCCGGCCGGGACCGGGCGCGGCAAGCACGGCCAGGCAGAGCGCCAGGAACGCGATCCTCCGCGGCGTCACGACGCTGCTTCCGGGGCGCCGTAGAGCTTGTGCGCGCGCGTCTCGAACGCGGAGACCATGCGGCGCACCGCCTCGTCGAACAGCGCCCCGATCAGCCGCTCGAGCAGGTGCGAGCGGAACTCGAACTCGACGAAGAAATCGATCTCGCATCCGACCGGGTGCGGCAGGAACCGCCAGTGATTCGCCAGATGCTTGAATGGCCCCTCGGCATAGGTGACGTCGATGCGGTCCGGCCGCTGCAGCGTGACGCGCGAGGTGAAGCGCTCGCGGATCATCTTGAAGCCGATCACCAGGTCGGCCAGGACAAGGTCGTCGCTGCGCGAGCGGATGCGCGCGGCCACGCACCAGGGCAGGAACTGCGGATATTTCTCGATGTCGGCGACCAGGTCGAACAACTGGTCGGGCCGGTAAGGCAGAACCCGGCGTTCCTCATGGCGCGGCATGGCGCCGCATACTAGAGGACGCGCGGCGGGAGATCGATCCCGACGCTGCGGCGTCAGTGCGCGCCGCCTCCGCCGCCACCGCCACCGCCGCCCGCACCGCCGGCGCCACCGGCGCCACCGCCGCCCGCACCCGAGCCACCGGCCTCGCGCATCTCGAACCGCACGGCCAGGTCGACGTCGCGCGGCCGGGGACGCGCGGCCGGCTTGGGCGCGGCTGGCGCAGCGGCCAGGGTCGTTCCGGTCGCAGGCGCCGGCGCCGGCTCGGAGCCGGGGGCGCCGAGATAGAGATCACCCACGAGGGACGACGATTCCCAGGGCACCTGCTGGCCCTTGGTCGCGCGCACCACGTCGATGCGCACGCGCTTCAGCACGTCCTCGATGCGGCCGCCCGGCCCCAGATGGCGCAGCAGCGCCTCGGTGTAGACGCCGTGCTTGCCGGTGCCGTCCTGCGCGGTCTTGCCGGGCGCGGTGGCATAGGCGATCAGCAGGCCTTCGGGCGCGGTCACGTGCGCCAGGCCGGCGCTGGCGCCGCGCACCTTGCGCTCGAACGGATTGTTGCGGCAGGCGTCGAGGATCGCGACGCTGACCTTGCTGCCCGAAACGGTCATCTGCTCCAGCACCAGGTCGAGGTCGATCGCCTCGAGCACGACCCGGGCCTCGGAGCTGACGGTCGAGCCGACCGGGACGAGGAAGTTGCGGCCGTTCACCTGCAGCCCGTGGCCGGCGAAGAAGAACAGCCCGGTCGCGTCGTCCGAGAGCCGGTCGGCGAAGTCGGCGATCGCCCGGCGCATGGCCTGCTGGTTGACATCGCGCGCCAGGATCACCTCGAAGCCGAGCTCCCTCAGCCGCGCGCCGACGGCCGTTGCGTCGTTGACCGGGTTGGCGAGCTCGTTGCCGGCATACGCCGCGTTGCCGATCACCAGCGCGACCTTGCGCTCGGCCGCGGCGGGATCGCTCCAGAAGCTCAGCGAAACGAGAGACAAGGCGCCGATGCCGGCCACACGAAGGCCGCGCGCCGCGCGCTGTATGAGGCGTTCTGCCATCCCAGACTCCTGTGCAGGAAGCCACAGGCCGCGACCCGGCCGATCGCCGGATTTTGCATTGGGGTTGTTAACAAGTTCTTGTCGCCGCGGCTGTGCGCGCCGTCACAGCCCGTCGTGGAGCAAAGCCTACGCCCCGGCCGCCAGCTTGGCCTGCCGTGCGGCCCGCAGCCGGGCGAAGTCGTCCCCGGCATGATAGGACGAGCGCGTCAGGGGCGACGCCGACACCATCAGGAAGCCCTTGGCATAGGCCATGCGGGCGTAGGTCTGGAACTCCTCCGGCGTCACGAAGCGGTCGACCGCGGCGTGCTTGGGCGTCGGCTGCAGGTATTGGCCGATGGTCAGGAAATCGACGTCCGCCGCGCGCAGGTCGTCCATCACCTGCAGCACTTCTTCCTTCGTCTCGCCCAGGCCCACCATGATGCCCGACTTGGTGAACAGCGACTTGTCGATGCGCTTGACCTGGTCGAGCAGGCGCAGCGAGTGGAAATAGCGCGCGCCGGGGCGGATCGCGGCGTAGAGCCGCGGCACGGTCTCGAGGTTGTGGTTGTAGACGTCGGGCCTGGCGCGCGCGACCGCCTCGATCGCGCCGTCCTTCTTCAGGAAGTCGGGCGTCAGCACCTCGATCGTGGTGTCCGGCGCGCGGGCGCGCACGGCCTGGATGACGCGCACGAACTGCCCTGCCCCGCCATCCGCCAGGTCGTCGCGATCGACCGAGGTGACGACGAGGTGGCTGAGCTTCAGGGCCGCGACGGCGTCGGCGACATGCTCCGGCTCGTGCGGGTCGAGCTGGTCCGGCCGGCCGGTCGCGACGTTGCAGAAGGCGCAGGCGCGCGTGCACACGCTGCCCAGGATCATCACCGTCGCGTGCCCGTGCTTCCAGCACTCGCCGATGTTCGGGCAGGCCGCCTCCTCGCACACCGTGTGCAGGTTCAGCTGCCGCATCAGCCGCCGCGTCTCGTGGTACTCCGGCGAGACCGGCGCCTTGACGCGAATCCACGCCGGCTTGCGCGCGACCGGGTTGTCCGTCCGGTGCGCCTTCTCGGGGTGGCGGGGGGGCGTGTCGCTCATGGTGTCGAGAACCTGTATCACCCGCGGCTCTCATCCTTCGAGACGCCCTTCGGGCTCCTCAGGATGACGGTTTCATCTGGGCGCAAACTATACCCGTCATCCTGAGGAGCGAGCGAAGCGAGCGTCTCGAAGGATGAGGAACTCGATTCCTCGGGCTCCCTAGATATGGATCACCCTTCCGTAGGCATCAAGCACCGCCTCGTGCATCATCTCGCTCAAGGTCGGGTGCGGGAAGACGGCGTGCATCAGCTCGGCCTCGGTGGTCTCGAGCGTCATCGCGGTGCCGTAGCCCTGGATCAGCTCGGTCACCTCGGCGCCGATCATGTGCGCGCCCAGGAGCTCGCCGGTCCTGGCGTCGAACACGGTCTTGACCATGCCCTCGGGCTCGCCCAGCGCGATCGCCTTGCCGTTGCCGATGAAGGGGAAGCGGCCGACGCGCACCTGCCGGCCGGCCTTCTTCGCCGCCGCCTCGGTGAGGCCGACCGAGGCGACCTGCGGCATGCAATAGGTGCAGCCGGGGATCTTGCCGACGTCGAGCGGATGCACGTCGTTCACGCCGGCGATCTTCTCGACGCAGATCACGCCCTCGTGGCTGGCCTTGTGCGCGAGCCAGGGCGGGCCGGTGAGGTCGCCGATCGCGTAGACGCCGGGCTCGCCCGTGCGCGACCATTCGTCGACCACGACATGGGTCTTGTCGACCTTCACGGCCGTCCCTTCGAGGCCGATATTCTCGACATTGCCGACGATGCCGACGGCCAGGATCACGCGGTCGACCGTCAGGTCCGAGGTCTTGCCGTCCGCCGCCTTGATCGTGGCCGTGACGTTGTCGGCGCCCTTCTTCAGGGCCGTCACCGTGGCGCCGGTGACGATCTTCATGCCCTGCTTCTCGAACGCCTTCCTGGCGAAGGCGCTGATCTCCTCGTCCTCGACCGGCAGGATGCGGTCGACCACCTCGACCACCGTCACCTCGGCGCCGAGATTGCGGAAGAACGACGCGAACTCGATTCCTATTGCTCCTGAGCCGATGACAAGCAGCGACTTCGGCATCGCGGCCGGCACCATCGCTTCCTTGTAGGTCCAGACCAGCTTGCCGTCGGGCTCGAGGCCCGGCAGCGACCGCGCCCGCGCGCCGGTCGCCAGCACGATGTGCTTGGCCGTCAGGTCGGCGACCGGCTTGCCGTCCTTGGTGACGGCGAGCTTCCCTTTGCCCGCCAACTTCGCGTGGCCGTCGAACACGGCGACCTTGTTCTTCTTGAGCAGGAAGCCGACGCCCCTGTTGAGCTGGCCGGCGACGTTGCGGCTGCGCTTGACGATCCTCGCCAGGTCGAACGACACGCCGGTCGCCGACAGGCCGTAGGAATCGGCGTGCTTCATGGTGTGATAGACCTCGGCCGAGCGCAGCAGCGCCTTGGTCGGGATGCAGCCCCAGTTGAGGCAGATGCCGCCGAGATGCTCGCGCTCCACGACCGCCGCCTTCATCTTGAGCTGCGCCGCGCGGATCGCCGCGACATAGCCGCCCGGCCCGCCGCCGACGACGATCAGATCGAAACTGGTATCGGCCATCGCCTATTCCTGTCTTACGCCGCCTGCTTCAGCGGGAAATGCTTCTTCCAGATCGTCGCCATCCGCGGGCGTGAGCGCACGATGTCCGGCAGGCCGGCGATGCCCGGGCATTCCGCCAGCAGCCATTCGCGCGGCACGGTCCACTGGCTCAGGTTCGCAAGGTAAACGTCCAGCGCGGTGAAGCGCCCGCCGATGCAGTGCGGCCGCGGCTTCAGGCCGGCCTCGATCATCGACCAGAAGCGGCGCAGGTCCTCGCGCGCACGCGCGCGGATGCTGGGCGCATGCTCGGCGTTGGTGGAATAGCGCGCCGGATAGTCCTCGCGCCCGATCGCCTCGTAGACGTTGTTCGAGGCGAACATCAGCCAGCGATAGAGCTGGAAGCGCTCGGCCGAGCCCGGCGGCGGCAGGAAGTCCGACTGCGGATGCAGCTCGGCAATCGCCAACAGGATGGCCGCGGACTCGGTCATGACCGATCCGTCCGGCAGCACCAGCACCGGCACGCGGCCGAGCGGGTTGACCTTGCGGTGCTCGGGGCTGAGCTGCTGCTCGGTCTTGAGATCGACGTCGACCAGCTTCACCGCGGCGCCGGCCTCGGCCAGCAGGCATTCCGGCGCGACGGCACCGGAACGGCGGGCGGTGAAGAGGGTGTAGGTCAATGTGGCAATCCAAATCTCAGCAGCGCGATCGCGCCGCCGAACACGGCAAAGACGACTGTCACGATCATGGCCAGCATGGTCCAGACAGTTGGAAGCTGGCTGACACGCCCCTTCAACTCGGCGAGATCGGTCGCCTTGGCGAGGGTTTCAAACCTTGTCTCGGTCACCTGCAGCTGGGCCTCGACACGACGAACCGCGTTGCCGACGTCAGTGACGGCTTGTTCAATCTTGGCCAACCTATCTTCTATTCCGCCGCCGTCGCCGCCGCGTCCACCGCGAACCATGCGTTCCAGCGCGCGCCTTCCCTGTTCGTCAAGAAGTCGCGTATCGACGTTCTGCAACGGGTCGTCCGTCATGCGTCTTCGGCGACCGTGTTGAGCGCCTTCTTGAGGTGACCAAATGCCTCCTGCACACGCCCATCCGGAACTCGCGTACCTCGCGTTGGGTCGGGTGGCGACTCGAGCGTGTGATTGATCTCCTGGATGGCCGCGACCAAGCAATTTGCAGCCCTGGTCAAGTGCAACACGGCAATCTCAAGGTTCCGGATTCGCTCTCTGTCGGTCATGTGACGGCTCCCAGATTCCGGAGACGATCCGACATCCTACAGCATCATCTGCAGAGGGTCCTCGATCAGCTTCTTGAACGCGGCCATGAACTCGGCGCCGATGGCGCCGTCGACCACGCGGTGGTCGGTCGACAGCGTGCAGGTCATGACCGTCGCGACGGCGAGCGCGCCGTCCTTCACCACCGGGCGCTGCTCGCCGGCGCCGACCGCCATGATGCAGGCCTGCGGCGGGTTGATGACGGCGTAGAACTCGCGGATGCCGTACATGCCGAGGTTGGAGATCGAGAACGTGCCGCCCTGGAACTCCTCGAGCCTGAGCTTGCCGGCCCGCGCGCGCTCGGCCAGGTCCTTCATCTCGGCGGAGATGGCGGCAAGGCCCTTGTTCTCGGCGCCGCGCACGATCGGCGTGATGAGCCCGTCCGGAATGGCAACGGCGACGGAAATATCGGCCGACTTGAATCGACGGACGCCCTGCTCGGTCCACATCGCGTTGGCGGCCGGCACCTTGATCAACGCCAATGCCGCCGCCTTGATGACGAAGTCGTTGACGCTGAGCTTGTAGGCGCCCGGGCCCTCCTTCGGCGCGCGGCCGTTCAAGTCGGCGCGCAGCTTCAACAGCGCGTCGATGCGGCAGTCGACCGAGAGATAGAAATGCGGCGCGTCGCGCTTGGATTCGGCCAGGCGCCTGGCGATGACGCGGCGCATCTGGCTGACCGGCACCTCGTCGAACGCCGGCATGCCGGCGACGGGCGGCGGGGCCGAAGGGACCGGCATGGCGGCCGGCGGCGTCGGCGCCACGGCCGGCACGGCGGCGGGCGGGCGCGCCGGCGCGCCGCCCGAGAGGGCGCGGTCGATGTCCGCCTTGACCACGCGCCCGTGCGGGCCGCTGCCCTTGAGCGACTTCAGGTCGAT
>JAKLKW010000102.1:0-1828 GCA_023150455.1 Alphaproteobacteria bacterium
GGCTGCTCGCCTTCTCGCGCCGCCAGCCGCTCGACGCCCGGCGCACCGACGTGGCCGCGCTGGTCCGCGGCATGGGCGAGCTGCTGCGCCGGGCGCTCGGCGAGCAGGTGACGATCGAGCTGGCGCTCAAGCACGGCACGTGGCCGGCGCTGGTCGACCCGGCCCAGCTCGAGGCCGCGCTGTTGAACCTGGCCGTCAACGCGCGCGACGCCATGCAAGGCGGCGGCCGCCTGACCATCGAGGCCGGCAACGTGCGCGTCGATCGCGCGGACGGGATGCCGGCGGCCGACATCGCCGCGGGCGAATACGTGATGATCGCCGTATCCGATACCGGCGCCGGCATGACCACGGAGGTGCTGGCGCGCGCCTTCGAGCCCTTCTACACGACCAAGGAGGTCGGCAAGGGCACCGGCCTCGGCCTCAGCATGGTCTACGGCTTCGTCAAGCAGTCCGGCGGGCATGTGCGTCTCTATTCCGAGCCGGGCCACGGCACCGCCGTGAAGGTCTACCTGCCGCGCGCGGACCACGGCGATGCGGCGCCCGCCGGCGCGGCCGCCGTCGCCGCCGTCGCCGCCCGCAGCGGCGGCGAAACCGTGCTCGTGGTCGAGGACAACGAGCTGGTGCGCCCGCATGTCGAGCGCATGCTCGCGGAACTCGGCTATCGCGTCGTCGCGGCGCCGGACGGGCCGCGCGCGCTCGATGCCCTGAGGAGCACGCCCGGCATCGACCTGCTCTTCACCGACATGGTGATGCCCGGCGGCATGGACGGGCTGAGCCTGGCGGAGGCGGCAAGGCGCCTCCGGCCCGGCCTGCGCGTGCTGCTGACCTCGGGCTTCACCGAGGCCGCGCTGGCGGGCCGCGAGAAGGCGGGCCAGGACGTGCAGATCCTCGCCAAGCCCTACCGCCGGCAGGACCTCGCGATCCGCGTGCGCCAGGTCCTCGACGCGCCACGGACCGCGGCGCTCTAACCCAATCGCCGCCGCATCTCGGCGAACACCGCCTCGAACATCGCCTCGGTCAGCTTGCCGGTGTTGGTGTTGTAGCGCGAGCAGTGGTAGCTGTCGGCCAGCACGAGGCCGCTCGCCAGGTCGTGCACCGCGCCGTGGCGGAACTTGAACGCCGAGACGCGCATGCCGAGCGCGGCCAGCACGGCGCCGTGCGCGATGCTGCCGAGCGCGACGACGGCCTCGAGGCGCTTCAGATGGGCGATCTCGGCCTTGAGGAACGGGCGGCAGGCGGCGACCTCGCCGCCGGTCGGCTTGTTCTCGGGCGGCACGCAGCGCACGGCGTTGGAGACGCGGCAGTCGAGCAGCGTCAGCCCGTCGTCGCGCCGCTGCTCGTAGCTGCCGGCGGCGAAGCCGAACTTCTTGAGCGTGGCGTAGAGCAGGTCGCCCGCGTAGTCGCCGGTGAACGGCCGGCCGGTCCGGTTGGCGCCGCGCAGGCCGGGGGCGAGCCCGACCACCAAGAGGCGCGCACCGTCCGCGCCGAAGGACGGCACCGGCGCGTTGTGCCAGTCGGGGAACTGGCCGCGGTTGGCGAGGCGGAACGCGACCAGGCGCGGGCAGAGCGGACAGTCGGGCCCGGGCTGGACAAATCCCGGCCGGGTGCCGGCCGGAGCGGCCGCCGTGGCCGGCACCAGGCTCATCGCGCCCGGCGCTGCCCTGGCTCAGCCGCGCCGAAAGCGGTTGCCATAGCCGCGGTTCGGATAGGGCGGCCGCTCGCTGTAGCCGCCGCGGTCGAGGAAGCCCGGGCGCTCGTCGTCCGTCGCGACGTTGCCGATGCCGTCGTCCTCGCCCTCGTCGTAGTCCTCGTCCTGGCCCTGCGCCCC
>JAKLKW010000102.1:1834-19662 GCA_023150455.1 Alphaproteobacteria bacterium
GCCTCGCGGTTGGGGTCGCGGGCGCGCGCGATCTCGGGCGCCAGGTCCTGCAGCTCGACGAACACGTCGGCCTGGCGGCGCAGCTCGTCGGCGATCATCGGCGGCTGCGAGCGGATCGTGCTGACCACGGTCACGCGCAGGCCCTTGCGCTGCACCGCCTCGACCAGGCGGCGGAAGTCGCCGTCGCCCGAGAACAGCACGACGTGGTCGACATGCGGCGAGATCTCCATCATGTCGATCGCCAGCTCGATGTCCATGTTGCCCTTGACCTTGCGCCGGCCCATGGCGTCGGTGAATTCCTTCAACGGCTTCGTCACCATCATGTAGCCGTTGTAGTCGAGCCAATCGATCAGCGGGCGGATCGGCGAGTACTCCTGATCCTCGGCCAGCGCCGTGTAGTAGAAGGCGCGCACCAGCCTTCCCTTGCCGCCCAGCAGCTGCAGCAGCCGCTTGTAGTCGATGTCGAAGCCCAGGGACCGGGCCGCCGAGTAGAGGTTGGCGCCGTCGATGAACACGGCGACGCGTTCCGCGGGATAGAAGGTGAGCTCCATGCCTCGTTTGACTCCGTTGCCTGGTCGAAGAGGGGCGCCCGACGCCGCGCCCGACCCGAACAATGACGATGGCCGAACCGCCCGGAAAAATGCCCGGGCCGCCGATCAATGCGGGGCACGATATCACGCTCCCTCAAGGGCTTAATAGCGTTTCCGGCACGCTTCCCATGCGTTTTGTTGGCCTTGCCAGCCGGGGCCGGGGCCCCTATAGTCGCGCGCCTTCATCGACCGAACCGTCCGAGCCTCCGTGGATTTACGGAGCGCACTCGATTTTGGAGCAAAGCGATGGCCCGCGTTACCGTAGAAGATTGCGTCCTCAAGGTGCCGAACCGGTTTGAACTCGTGATGCTCGCCTCGCAGCGCGCGCGCGACATTTCCTCGGGCGCGCAGATCACGATCGACCGCGACCGCGACAAGAACCCGGTCGTGGCGCTGCGCGAGATCGCCGACGAGACCGTCGACCTGGACATGCTGCGCGACGGCCTGGTCAAGGGCCTGCAGAAGCACGTCGAGATCGACGAGCCGGAAGAGGACGCGATCGACGCGCAGATGGGCGAGAACCTGCTGGGCACGCTGGCCGACAACCCGGCCGCCGCCGGCGTGCGCGACCAGGACGTGCTCGACGAAGAGGACATGCTGATCGAGGGCGGCGACGAGCCGCCGACCGAAGAGACGGAGAAATAAGGGTTTTTCCCTCGCCGGCGGGCCTGGGGGCCGCGCCGGCGCGCCTTTCTTGACCGTTCCGCCTTCCGCCATGCCGCCGGCGCGCCGGCCGGCCGTGCTCGCGCCCCTTTGTATTGAGGGGCTTAGCCGCTTACATTTAATCGATCCAGCGGCGGGAAGGTAGATGCCCCACGGCGGCATGATCCGGCAGTACGAGCTCGTCGAGCGCGTCAAGGGCTACGACCCCTCGGTCGACGAGGAGGCGCTGAACCGCGCCTATGTCTACACGGTCAAGGCGCACGGCACCCAGACCCGCGCCTCGGGCGATCCGTATTTCTCCCACCCCGTCGAGGTCGCCGGCATCCTGAGCTCGATGAAGCTCGACAGCGCCTCGATCATCACCGGTCTCTTGCACGACACGGTCGAGGACACCGGCGCCACGATCGAGGAGATCGAGCAGCTGTTCGGCTCCGACATCGCGCGGCTGGTCGACGGCGTCACCAAGCTGTCGCGCATCGAGCTGCAGTCCGACCAGTCGAAGCAGGCGGAGAACTTCCGCAAGCTGGTGCTGGCGATGTCCGAGGACATCCGCGTGCTGCTGGTGAAGCTGGCCGACCGGCTGCACAACATGCGCACGCTGCATTTCCTGAAGGATCCCGAGAAGCGCAAGCGCATCGCGCGCGAGACGCTGGAGATCTACGCGCCGCTGGCCGAGCGCATCGGCATCAACGAATGGAAGGACGAGCTCGAGGACCTGGCCTTCGCCGAGCTCAACCCCGAGATCCGCCAGTCGATCATCGCCCGGCTGGATTTCCTGAGAGACAAGAGCGCGAACCTGGTCCAGAAGATCATCGACGAGCTGAACCGCACGCTGGCCGAGGCCGGCCTCGAGGCCTGGGTTTCGGGCCGCGAGAAGCGCGCCTACTCGATCTGGTCGAAGATGCAGCGCAAGGCGGTCGAGTTCGAGCAGATCTCCGACATCGTCGCCTTCCGCGTCGTCGTGAAGACGGTCGAGGACTGCTACAAGACGCTGGGCGCCATCCACGCCGCCTACCGCGTCGTGCCCGGCCGCTTCAAGGACTACATCAGCAACCCCAAGTCGAACGGCTACCGCTCGCTGCACACGGCGGTGTTCGGGCCGCAGCAGGGCCAGCGCGTCGAGGTGCAGATCCGCACCGCCGAGATGCACGAGGTGGCCGAGCTCGGCGTCGCCGCGCACTGGAAGTACAAGCAGGGCGAATGGAAGACCGAGGGGCGGCAGTACCGCTGGCTGCGCGAGCTGCTCGACATCCTCGAGCACGCCGCGGGGCCCGAGGAGTTCCTCGAGCACACCAAGCTCGAGATGTTCCGCGACCAGGTGTTCTGCTTCTCGCCCAAGGGCGAGGTGTTCGCCCTGCCGCGCGGCGCCACGCCGGTCGACTTCGCCTACGCGGTGCACTCGGCGATCGGCGACAGCTGCGTCGGCGCCAAGATCAACGGGCGTCTGGTTCCGCTTCGCACCCAGCTCGCCAACGGCGACCAGGTCGAGATCGTCACCTCCAAGGCGCAGACGCCGAACCCGACCTGGGAGCGCTTCGTCGTCACCGGCCGCGCGCGCGCCCGCATCCGCCGGTTCGTGCGCACGCAGCAGCGCCAGCAATACCTGGCGCTCGGGCGCGAGATCGTCGACCGCGCCTTCCGCCAAGGGGGCGAGTCGGCGACGGAAAAGGCGCTCGACGGCGTGCTGAAGACGTTCAAGTGCGCCAGCGTCGAGGACCTCTACGTCCACGTCGGCGAAGGCCATGTCGGCGGCCAGGCCGTGTTCAACGCCGTGTTCCCCGGCCTGAAGGACAAGGGCAAGCCGGCACCGCCGCTGGTCAAGCCGCGCGGCAAGGCGGCGAAGGGCGACGGCAAGGGCAACTTCGCCGTGCCGATCCGCGGCCTCATCCCCGGCATGGCCGTGCACTACGGCGGCTGCTGCCATCCGCTGCCGGGCGACCGCATCGTCGGCATCGTGACGACCGGCAAGGGCGTCGCCATCCACACGATCGACTGCGAGACGCTGGAGCAGTTCTCCGAGCAGCCCGAGCGCTGGCTCGACGTCGCGTGGGAGGAGGACTCGGCCGGCCCGCGCGTCGGCCGCATCGACGTCATCATCGCCAACGCGCCCGGCAGCCTCGGCAACCTGACCACGTCCATCGGCAAGTACGAAGGCAACATCACCAACCTCAAGATCACCAACCGCTCGCAGGACTTCTTCGAGCTGCTGGTGGACATCGAGGTGCGCGACGTCAAGCACCTGACCAACATCATCGCGGCGCTGCGCGCCTCGCCCGGCGTCAACTCCGTCGAGCGCGCGCGCGGGTAGCAAGCGGCATCTGCTATGATCGCGGGACACACCGGAAGGACAGCCCCATGACCTCTAGCCACCTGCGCCTCGGCGTCAACATCGACCACGTCGCCACCATCCGCAACGCGCGCGGCGGGCCGCATCCCGACCCGGTGCGCGCCGCCCGGCTCGCGGCCGAGGCGGGGGCCGACGGCATCACCGCGCATCTGCGCGAGGACCGCCGCCACATCACCGACCGCGACATCGAGCGCCTGATGCAGGAGATCGACCGCCCGCTCAACCTCGAGATGGCGGCGACCGACGAGATGCTCGAGATCGCGCTCAGCCACCGCCCGCACGCCGCCTGCCTGGTGCCGGAGAAGCGCGAGGAACGCACGACCGAAGGCGGCCTCGACGTGGTCAAGGGCCGGGACCATCTGGCGCGCTATGTGGCCGCGCTCGGCCAGGCCGGCATCCGCGTGTCGATGTTCGTCGAGCCCGACCCGCGCCAGCTCGACGCGGCCAGGCGCCTCGGCGCGCCGGTGGTCGAGCTGCACACCGGCGCCTACTGCCACGCCGCCATCGACGGCCGCGCGGCCGACGAGAAGCGCGAGCTGAAGCGCATCATCGACGCGGCGGCGCATGCCGGGTCGATCGGCCTCGAATGCCATGCCGGCCACGGCCTCACCTTCGATTCGGTGGCGCCCGTTGCGGCGATCGCGTCCATCGTCGAGCTGAACATCGGCCACTTCCTGATCGGCGAAGCCGTCTTCAGCGGCCTCGACAGCGCCATCCGCCGCATGCGCGCGCTGATGGACAAGGCCCGCGCCGACGCCACCGGCGCCCGCAGCGCGTGACCCGCAATTCGCGTCCCCTCTCCCGCGTCCGCGCGACGCCGAAGGCGTCGTCGCGCTTGGGGAGGGCGGACGGATCGGGTCGTTCATGATCCTCGGCATCGGCAACGACGTGATCGACATCGGGCGCATCGAGCGCACGCTCGAGCGGTTCGGCGAGCGCTTCATCGAGCGCATCTTCACCGCGACCGAGCGCCGGCGCTCGGAGCGGCGCGCCGACCGCGCCGCCAGCTACGCCAAGCGCTTCGCCGCCAAGGAAGCGTGCTCCAAGGCGCTCGGCACCGGCTTTCGCCGCGGCGTGTTCTGGCGCGACATGGGCGTGGTCAACCTGTCCTCGGGCCAGCCGACCATGCAGCTGACCGGGGGGGCCGCGGCGCGGCTCGCCGAGATCACGCCGCCCGGCATGGTCGCGCGCATCCACGTGGCGCTGACCGACGACCGCCCGGCGGCGCAGGCCATCGTGATCATCTCGGCCGAGCCCGCCGTCGCCGCGGAAGCGGGGGCGCCGCCGCCCGCGCGGCGCTCGGCCTCGGCGGCCGCCGATCCGGCCGCCGTCCAAATGTCTGGCGCGCGGATCGGCGCGCGCCGGGCGGGCAAACTTCCTTGACAGCGCCGCCGCCGCGCGCGTACACCAACCTTCGAGGTCCCGCCTTATGACAATAAATCGAGATATTTCAATGACTTCGAAGGGCCGGAAGGCTGCCGGCGGCTGGGCGGAGACGGTCAAGACCGTCGTCTACGCCGTTCTGATCGCGGTGGTCGTGCGCACGGTCGCCTTCGAGCCGTTCAACATCCCGTCGGGCTCGATGATCCCGACGCTCCTGATCGGCGACTACCTGTTCGTCTCGAAATACTCCTACGGCTACAGCCGCTACTCGCTGCCCTTCGGCCTGCCGCTGATCCCCGGCCGCGTCCTCTACACCCAGCCCGAGCGCGGCGACGTCGCGGTGTTCAAGCTGCCGCGCGACAACAAGACCGACTACATCAAGCGCATCGTCGGATTGCCGGGCGACCGCATCCAGGTGAAGGGCGGCGTGCTCCACATCAACGACCAGCCGGTCAAGCGCGACCGCATCGAGGACCTGGTCCTGCGCGACGGCTTCGGCAACGAGCAGCGCTTCTTCCAATACATGGAGACGCTGCCGAACGGGCGGAAGCACCGCATCATCGAGATCGGCGACCGGCAGGTGAACACCGACGACACGCCGGTCTACCAGGTGCCGACCGGGCACGTCTTCGCCATGGGCGACAACCGCGACAACTCGCAGGACAGCCGCTTCCTGACCGCGGTCGGCTACGTTCCGGTCGAGAACCTGGTCGGTCGTGCCGAGATCCTGTTCTACTCGACCGACGGCACGGCCTCGTGGTGGGAGTTCTGGCGCTGGCCCTTCGCCATCCGCTACGACCGGCTGTTCCAGACGATCAAGTGACGCGTCGACCGCGGCGCGGCACCGACGACCTGGCGGCGCTCGAGGCCGCGCTCGGCTACGGCTTCGAAGATCGCGCGCTGCTTGGGCAGGCGCTGACCCATTCCTCGGCCGCGGCGGCGCGGCTCGACGACAACCAGCGGCTCGAGTTCCTGGGCGACCGGGTCTTGAGCCTGGTCCTGGCCGAGCTGCTCTACCGCCGCTTCCCGCGCGAGGAGGAAGGGGCGCTGGCGCGCCGCCACGCCTCGCTCGCGCGGCGCGACGCGCTGGCCGAGGTGGCGCGGCGCATCGAGCTCGGCCGGCACCTGCGGCTGGTCGGGGCCGAAGCCGAGGCGCGCGGGCGCGACCAGCCGGGCGCGCTGTCGGACGCCTGCGAGGCGGTGATCGCCGCGATCTACCTGGACGGCGGGCTGGAGCCGGCCAGGCGGTTCATCACGCGCGAATGGGAGACGCTGATCGCCGAGCACGCATTGCCGCCGCGCGACGCCAAGACCGCGCTGCAGGAATGGGCGCAGGGGCGCGGCGAGCCGGTGCCGGTCTACACCATCGTCTCGCGCGAGGGCCCCGACCACGAGCCGCGCTTCACCGTCAGCGCCAGCCTCAAGGACGGCAGCACCGCGACCGCGACCGGCGCCAGCCGCCGCGCGGCCGAGCAGGCGGCCGCCGCCATGCTGCTCGAGCGGCTCGGCGCCCTGCTGTGACGCCAGCGCCCGCGCCGCCGGCGGCGGCGGACAAGCGGCGCTGCGGCTTCGTCGCCGTGCTGGGCGCGCCCAACGCCGGCAAGTCGACCCTGGTCAACCGCCTGGTCGGCGCCAAGGTCTCGATCGTCTCGCCCAAGGTGCAGACCACGCGCACGCGCGTGACCGGCATCGCCATCCGCGGCGACTCGCAGGTCGTGTTCGTCGACACGCCCGGCATCGTCGCCGCGCCGCGCCGGCGGCTCGAGCGCGCCATGATCGACGCGGCCTGGCGCGGCGCCGGCGACGCCGACGCCGTGGTGCTGGTGGTCGACGCCGCGCGCCCGCGCATCGACGCCGACACGCGCCGCATCGTCGACCAGCTCGGCCGCGGCGGGCGCAAGGCCGTGCTGGCGCTCAACAAGATCGACCTCGTGCGCAAGGACACGCTCCTGGCCAAGGCCGACCAGCTCTACAAGACCGGCGCCGTCTCCGACGTGTTCATGATCTCGGCGACCGGGGGCGAGGGCGTGGACGACCTGATGGCGCACCTGGCCGCGCGCATGCCCGAGGGTCCCTGGCTCTATCCCGAGGACCAGCTCTCCGACATGCCGCAGCGGCTGCTCGCCGCCGAGCTCACGCGCGAGCAGCTGTTCCTGCGCCTGCACGAGGAGCTGCCCTATTCGGTGGCGGTCGAGACCGAGGAGTGGGAGGAGTTCAAGGACGGCAGCGTGCGCGTGGCGCAGGTGATCTACGTGGAGCGTTTGAGCCAGCGCCCGATCGTGCTGGGCAAGGGCGGCGCCACCATCAAGGCGATCGGCGAGAGCGCGCGCAAGGAGCTCGAAGCCGTCATCGGCCGCAAGGTGCACCTGGTGCTCCGCGTCAAGCAGCGCGGCGACTGGGCCGAGTCGCGCGAACTTTACAAGGACTGGGGGCTGGAGTGGGAGGCGTGAGGGTCGCGTTCCTCATGCTTCGAGACGCTCCCTTCGGCCGCTCCTCAGGATGACGCGTTGGGGAGGCGGACATGATCCACCCGTCGTCCTGAGGCGCAAGCGCAGCGGGCCTCGAAGGACGATGAGCGCTGCCGAAACACCCGGTCTGGCCCTAGAATACCGCCATGGACTGGACTGACGACGGCATCGTGCTGGGCGCGCGGCGGCACGGCGAGAGCTCGCTGGTCGTGAGCGTGCTGACCCACGGGCACGGGCGGCATGCGGGGCTGGTGCGCGGCGGCGCGGGCAGGCGCGCCCGGGCGCTGTACGAGCCGGGCAACCTTCTGCGCGTCACCTGGAAGGCGCGCCTCGCGGAGCATCTCGGCCGCTTCGCCTGCGAGCCGCTCTCTTCCGATGCGGCGCTGCTGCTCGACGACGCCGGGCGGCTGGCGGCCCTGACGGCGGCCTGCGCGCTCATCGAGGCGGCGCTGCCCGAGCGCGAGCCGCATCCCGGCGCCTACGACGCGCTCGCCCGTCTGATCCGCGCGCTGCCGCAGGCGGGCTACGAGGCGGCCTATGCGCGCTGGGAGCTCGGCCTCCTGACCGAGCTCGGCTTCGGCCTCGATCTCGCGCGCTGTGCGGCGACCGGCAGCAGCGACGCGCTCGCCTATGTCTCGCCCAAGTCCGGCCGTGCCGTTTCCGCCGCGGCGGCCGAGCCCTATCGCGACCGGCTGCTCAGGCTGCCGCGCTTCCTAGTCGAGGACGCGCCGGCGGACCGCTCGGACCTGGTCGACGGGCTGCGCCTGACCGGGCATTTCCTCAGCGTCCATGTCTTCGCCGCGCGCCAGGGCGGCGTGCCGGCGGCGCGCCTGCGCCTGTTCGAGCGCCTCGCGCGGCCCGCGGCGATGAAGCAAGCGATCTAGATTCTGGCGCTGTCGATCTGCGTCACTGCACGGTCGGGCATGGAGGAAACTTCGTCCGTCCCGAATTGGACCACCAATTGGACCACGCCCTCGCGCTCACGCGGCTACTCCCGACAGACCGGAACTCCGGTACTTTTTCCTCCAGGAGTTGTGCGACCAAGCGTTGAACGAAGGGATCATCCGCGCCCAGCGCTGGAACCAGCTTCTCGAAGACGCAGTCATATTTCATGTCCGCCAGTAGCAAGTGATACGCGGCGGTCTGGCTCACACGCGATTTCGTTTCCTTGTCCAAATTTCCGAAATCCAGCGGCGCAAGATCGCCCTTGACGTACCGGAACAGCTTCTTCTGCGTCTCCTTTCTCGCACCAATACTCGAACAATACAGTCCTGCCTCAGCCCTGATTCTCGTGAATGGATTAAGGTGGTTCTCGTCGCTGATCATTTGCTTCATTGCCGAGAATACCTTATCCCTCGTGGCGGGATCGACGCCGTTGTCGGCGCAGTTCCTCGTCATGCGCTCCGCGAGCGCAAATGCGGCGAGCCGGGACTGGCTAGGAAACTCCCTTCCGTTGATCTTCGCTACATCGACCTTCATCGCGGCATAGATGGAGGCATCGGTCGATGCGCGCGCGAGGTAGGTAATCGCCACGACGTCCTGCTCCCACCCAGGGGCTTGATACACTTGGTTCAGGAATTCGAGCAGAGCGGCCCGCCGTGAATGCAGCAAGTGGCCTCGTCGGCCTTCAATGATCGTCACGATGTCCGCGGAGGACAGATCCGACAAATCGATCGTCGCCGAACTCGAGTCGCCACCAATGGTCACTTCAACATGATATAGCCCCGGTGAAATGTTCATCGATGGCGTTATCTCAAAAATTCCGACCGGCTCGACCTGGACTTCGTGGATCGCCGACTTGGGGATCAGCCTGATCTTGGTGTCGGAAACATCAGGGTTGATCGTCACGATGCGACCGGAAACCGAGATCGTGTTCCTATAACCCGCAACGGCTAGGCCCGCGGCTGCAACGGACATCCCGGCAACAAAAAGAACGATCTTTCCTTTCCAGCTCTTCGGCGGACCGAGCCTGGCGTTGTGGATGGTGATTTCGCCGCTGGCAATGCAAAGGAGGCAGAGGAGACCTCCGACGGCGGCGATGGTGATGCCTGCGGGTTGCAGCAACTCCAGAGCCTTCCAGAGCCAGGCAAGCAAGTAGCTGGGAAATACCGCGAGACTGGGAATGTAGTTCGCCCAGCCTTCGGCCGTCAGCCGCGGCAGGAACGTGATGGATGAAAAGTCGAACATGCCCAAGTCCCTCAAGAGGTGTCTCCTATTGAGAGCGTATCATTATAGGCGCAATCTATTAGGGCGTCAACTATTTAGACGAAACTCCACGAAGTATATAATCAATGATTGTTTTATCGGCCAGCGAAGTTTCCGTCCCGTGTCTCAATTTCGCCCGCGTGCCAGCGCCGGCAGTTGCCCAATGGGTCCAAGACCTGAGCTATAAGAACGGAATCATGACGAGTACCCCCGACCCGCGCCTGATTGATGCCTCGCGGCATTTCGAGGCCGGCCGCCTGGCCGAGGCCGAGGGCGCGGCGCGGCGGCTGCTCGCCGAGCAGCCGGCCCATGCCGACGCGCTGCATCTCGCGGCGCTCGCGAGCCATCGCCAGGGCCGGGCCGCGGAGGCGATCCGCCTGTTCGACCGCGCCGTCGCCGCGCGGCCGGGCGACGGCGAGATCCGCAACAACTACGGCTGCATGCTGCTGGAGCTGGGCCGGCCG
This sequence comes from Alphaproteobacteria bacterium, assembly GCA_023150455.1. Taxonomy (GTDB): domain Bacteria; phylum Pseudomonadota; class Alphaproteobacteria; order JAEULC01; family JAEULC01; genus JAEULC01. The sequence goes on from JAKLKW010000102.1 coordinate 11,955, forward strand.
GAAGACGCTGCTGCGATGCTGCAACGGGCGCTCGAGCTGCGCCGCGGCGACGTGATGGCGCTCAGGAACCTCGGGAGCGTGCTGCGCGCGCTGGGGAAGCTCGCCGAGGCGGCGCGCGCGCTGCGGCAGGCGGTCGAGCTCAGGCCCGACTTCGCCGAGGCGCATGCCGCGCTCGCGCGCGTGCTGCGGGACCTCGGCCGGCCGGGCGAGGCGCTGTCGCATGCCGGGCGCGCGGCGAGGCTCGAGCCGAACCTAGCCGAGGCGCAGTCGGTGCTCGGCCTGCTGCTGCACCAGCACGGCCGCTCGGCCGAGGCGCTGGAGGCGCTGCGGCGCGCCACGGCGCTCGATCCGGACGACGCCGAGGCGCGATCGAACCTGCGCGCGGTGCAGGTCGCCATGGTGCCGGCCTGGCACTTCACGATGCTGAACGACGACGCGCGCAACCAGGCCTACGACCGCGCCATCCGCGCCGCCGTCAGGCAAGGCGACCACGTGCTCGAGATCGGCACCGGCTCGGGCATCCTCGCGATGATGGCGGCGCGCGCGGGTGCCGGGCGCGTCACCACCTGCGAGGCCAACCCGGCGCTGGCCGCGGTCGCGGCCGAGATCGTGGCGCGGAACGGCTGCGCCGACCGCGTGTCGGTGGTCGCGCGCAAGTCGACGGAGCTTGAGGTCGGCCGCGACCTGCCGCGGCCGGCCGACCTGCTGGTGATGGAGATCTTCGACGCCGTGCTCTTGGGCGAGGGCGTGCTGCCGAGCCTGGCCGACGCGCGCGCGCGCCTGCTGGCGCCCGAGGCCCGCGTGCTGCCGCAGGGCGCGCGCGTCTACGCCGCCGTCGTCGAGCTGCCGGGCCTGCGCCGCGTGCACCCGATCCGCGATGTCGCCGGCTTCGACCTGTCGCCCTTCGCCGTGTTCGCCGATCCCGTCGGCCAGATGGTCGAGCTGGCGTCCGAGCCGCACCGCATGCTGACCGCGCCGGCGCCGCTGTTCGACTTCGACTTCACCCGCGCCGTGCCGATCAGCGGCGCGGCGCGCGCGACGCTCGGCGCGACCGCCGACGGGACGGCGCACGCCGTCGCCCTGTGGTACGACCTCGACCTCGCCGAGGGCGTCACGATGACCACCGCGCCCGGCGTCGCGCGCAACCATTGGAAGCAGGCGGTGATGTTCCTGCCCGAGGACATTCCGCTGCGCGCCGGCCAGGAATTGGCGGCCGAGGCCCGCTACGCGGGGACCAGGCTTACGGTGGAGGTCACCAAAAGGTAGCTCGCCCTTTCAGGGGCTTGCCGCCAGGGCAGCCTAGGCCTATGTATATCCCAGTTGGATATACAAGAGACCTCCATGACCAGCTCCACCGTTTTCACCAGCAATCGCACCCAGGCCGTGCGTCTTCCCAAGGCCGTCGCATTTCCCGAGGGCGTGCACCAGGTCGATATCCTGAGGATCGGCAGCGCCCGGGTCATTGTGCCGAAGGGAAAGCGATGGGACGACTTCTTCCTGAACGGTCCGCATGTCAGCGAAGACTTCATGGTCGAGCGCGAGCAGCCCGCCGCAGAGGAGCGCGAGCCGCTCTGATGTTGGCCTACATGCTCGATACGAATATTTGCATCTATGTGATGAAGTCGCATCCGCCGCGGCTGCGAGCACGGTTCAATGCTCATGCCGAACAGCTCTGCATATCGAGCATCACCCTTGGCGAGCTTCACTATGGCGCCGAAAAATCCGCCCGGCGCGCGGCCAATCTGGCGACAATCGAAGAATTCGTCGCCAGGCTCCAGGTGTTGCCGTTCGCCGACAAGGCTGCCGCGCATTATGGTCAACTGCGAGCGGAATTGGAGCGCGCCGGTACGCCTTGCGGGCCGCACGACATCCAGATCGGCGGTCATGCTCGGAGTGAAGGATTGATCGTCGTCACCAACGATATGCGCGAGTTTGGGCGGATGCCCGGCGTCAGGTCGGAGAACTGGGCCTGACACAGTGACGCCGCCCGGACCTGATTTCCTTTCGGAGGTGGTAAGACTGGAGACGAAGCTGGGCCCTCACCGCGGCAGCTGCCAGGTCGTCTCCATGTCCAGCGGGATCACCGGCCTTGGCAGGCGCTTGAAGGGGAAGCGCTGGAGGATCGGCGAGGTGAGGCCGGGGCAGTCGACCTCGATCACGCGCTCGGGCGCGAAGAACTCGTCGAAGCCGGCGCGGAAATGACCGCGCGACTTGACCACCACGATGCGCGCCTTGCCGATGTCGAGGCCGAGGGCCTCGAAGAAGACCGGGTCGGCGCACTGGTTGCGGTGCGTGCCGACCACGACCGCGATGCCGCCGAGGTCGAGCGCCGCGGTGGGGCCGAACTCGATCGTGCCGCCCTGGAAGATGCCGCGCCGGCCGACGAAGCGGCCGTCGTGCAGCTGCGTGACGCTGGCCGGTGCGACGAATCGCTTCGCATGCTCGGTCTCGCCGGCGCCGTTGAACACGGCGTCGAAGCGCGCGCCGACGCCGCGGCGGTGCGCCTCGGCGGCCAGGCCTGCGTCGATGAGCACGCCGAGCAGCACGCCTTGCGCCTTGGCCGCGTGCAGCGCGCCGAGCATCCAGGTGGTGTTGCCGCCGCCGCCGCCGCCCGGGTTGTCGGCCACGTCGGCGAAGATCAGCGCCGGCGCCTTGGGGTCGGTCGTGTTGCGCCGCGCCAGCGCCACGGCGTCGTCGAGCGATGTCAGCTTCGGCACGAAGCGCTTGCGGTCGGCCCAGGCGGCCTCGGCGATCTGCCGGGCGATGCGCCGCGCCGGGGCGGGGTCGCCGCCGCGGGCGGTGACGATGATCGCGAGCCCGTTCTTCGGCGTGTCGGAGAAGGCGAAGCCGCCCAGCACCGTCACGTTCATGATGTCCGGCGTCTTCAGGCGCTGGCCGAGGTCGATGAGGTCGGCGTAGGGGCCCGCGGCGGTGAGCTGGGTCACGGTCGGCGCCACGATCGGCATGCGGATGAAGGCGGTGCTGGTCCTGGTGCCGGCCAGCATCTCGGCAAGCGCCGAAGCGGCCTCGGCCGCGCGCTCGCGCATGTCGACATGCGGGTTGGTGCGGTAGCCGATCAGCACGTCGACGCTGTCGACCATGCGCTGCGAGGGGTTGCAGTGCAGGTCGACCGTGGCGGCGACCGGCACGTCCGGGCCGACCACTTCGCGCACCATCGCCCACAGCTCGCCGTCCGGGTCGGGATCCTCGGTCGTGGTCATGGCGCCGTGCTCGGTGATGTAGACGGCGTCGAGCGGCAGCGCGGCGCGCAGCTCGGCCTGCATGTGCCGGATGCAGTCCTTGATAAAGCGGTGCTCGGCCGGCCCGCCCGGCTCGGCGCCGACGACCAGGATCGGCACCGGCTGCCAGGGGCCGCGCCGGTCCATCTCGGCGACGAAGCCCGGCACCTCCATCGGCCACAGCGGCGCCGGGCCGCGCGCATTGGCGATGATGGCGTCGCCCTGGAGGAAGATGCGCTCGCGGAAGTCCTTCTCGGTCGTCACCGGCGCGAAGGCGTTGGCCTCGAGATGCATGCCGAGGATGGCGATGCGCGGTCCGGAACGCGGCATGGGCAAGGTCCGATCGGATGAGGGGGCGGCAGGATCGGCCGATTGCGCGGCCGTTTCAAGCTTTCGGTCGAGGTGTCGGCGTGCTATGCAGGACGCCGCGCGGGGCCTCATATCGGTCCCGTTTTTCGCGCCGCTCGCGCGTCAGGTAGACCCCGGCATTTCGGCCGATCGGAGGGGGCTGCCATGACATTGCTGTCGCGTTTGGTCTCGAGCGCCGTCTGGGCGGTGCTCGCGTTCGGCATCGGCGCGGCCTCGGCGCAGGCGCAGGTGCAGGAACGCGGCGGCGATTCCCGGCCGAACCTCAGCCTGGTCGTCCACCTGTCCGCCGACCGGCGCATCGTCGTGCCGACCGTGGACCAAGGCGTCATCAGCTTCGAGATCTACAACGCCTACCCGCGTCCCATGCTGGTCCAGCTCGGCGTCGACGGCGCCCCGCCGCTCGCCGGCGGTGGCGCCGCGCCGGCCGGCGGCCGGGTCGCGCGCGGCAAGTCGACGCAGGTGGTCGTCGAATCCGGCCAGACGGTGATCCTGGGCGGCGTCACCGACGGCAAGTCGGTGACGGTGGAAGCGGTGCCGAGCCTGGCGAAGATTCCTTACGTGAGCAGGCTTTTCCGCAATCGGGAGGAGCGTTCCGAGAACAGCATCATGCTGATCGTCACGCCGGAAATCGTGAACTGAACCCGGCTCGCCGTCCCGTCAACGGCGGGACTGCCGCGGCTTGGCGGCGCGATCCGCGCGGCCGCCGGCGCGCCGGGCCGGCGTTGCGCCATCGACTTCCGCGCCGCGATCCACGATCCTGCCGGCATGACCGCCATCGACCGGCCGATGACGCGGCTGGCCTCCGCGGCGCCGCCGCATCTGTGGTTCGTCGTCGCGGCGGCGTTCCACTATCTCGGTCCGTCCTTTGCCGTCTTGCTGTTCGCGGCCGGGATCGGGGTCGGCATCCGCTCGACCGTGATCCCCTATGTCTGCGACCAGCTCGCCATGTCGCGCCTGCCGCGCTCGACCTACGCGCTCATGATTTCGCTGTTGCCGGCGAGCGCGGCCGTGGTAGGAGCGCTGGTCTTGAGCCAGATCCCGACCGGCGCCGAGATGCTGGGGATCGGCCTGGTGATGGCCGGCATCGCCGTCCATAAGCCCGCGGCACAATAGCACATATTGACGCTGACTGGCCGCCGGCTACTATATATCGTGGTTACCCGGAGGTTCCATGGCTAAACCCACGGCGACGGCGGTCGCCGAGATTCGCGACACGCCGCTTTCCGAGGCGCTGGGCCAGCGCTACCTCAGCTACGCGCTGTCGACCATCATGTCGCGCTCGCTGCCCGACGTGCGCGACGGCTTGAAGCCGGTGCATCGCCGGCTGCTGTTCGCCATGCGCGAGCTCAGGCTCGACCCTCAGCAGGGCTTCAAGAAATGCGCCCGCGTGGTCGGCGACGTGATCGGCAAGTACCATCCGCACGGCGACACGGCGGTCTACGACGCGCTGGTGCGCCTGGCGCAGGACTTCGCCGCGCGCTACCCGATGGTCGACGGCCAGGGCAATTTCGGCAACATCGACGGCGACAACCCGGCGGCGATGCGCTACACGGAAGCGCGGTTGACGGAAGTCGCGCAGACGCTGCTCGAGGAGCTCGACCAGGACGCGGTCGATTTCCGCCCGACCTATGACGGCGAGGGGCAGGAGCCGGTCGTGCTGCCGGCGGCCTTCCCCAACCTGCTCGCCAACGGCGCCGCCGGCATCGCGGTCGGCATGGCGACCAGCATCCCGCCGCACAACGCGGGCGAGATCTGCGCGGCGCTGCAGCACCTGATCAAGTTCCCCAACGCCACCATCGCCAAGCTGGCCGAGCTGATCCCCGGCCCCGACTTCCCGACCGGCGGCGTGCTGGTGGAGGGGCGCGACAACATCATCGAGGCCTATGCCACCGGCCGCGGCGGCTTCCGCCTGCGCGCCCGGTGGGAGGTCGAGAAGCTGAAGGGCGGCGGATGGCAGGCCGTCGTCACCGAGATCCCCTACCAGGTCGCCAAGTCGCGCCTGATCGAGAAGATCGCCGAGCTCTTGCAGGAGAAGAAGCTGGCGATGCTGGGCGACGTGCGCGACGAGTCGACCACCGACGTGCGCCTGGTGCTGGAGCCCAAGAGCCGCAACGTCGACGCCGCGGTGCTGATGGAATCGCTGTTCCGCCAGACCGACCTCGAGACGCGCGTGCCGCTCAACATGAACGTGCTGGACGCCGACGGCACGCCGCGCGTGATGAACCTGCGCGAGGTGCTGCGCGCCTTCCTCGACCACCGCCACGTCGTCTTGGTCCGCCGCACGAAGCACCGGCTCGAGAAGATCGCGCACCGGCTCGAGGTGCTCGACGGCTACCTGGTCGCGTATCTCAACCTCGACGCCGTGATCAGGATCATCCGCAGCGAGGACGAGCCCAAGCCCGTCCTGATGAAGCGCTTCAAGCTCACCGACCTGCAGGCCGAGTCGATCCTCAACATGCGGCTGCGCAGCTTGCGCAAGCTCGAGGAGATGGAGATCAAGGGCGAGCACAAGTCGCTGAGCCAGGAGCAGAAGGACCTCAAGGCCCTCCTCAAGGACGAGGACGGGCGCTGGAAGACCATCGCGGGCGAGATCGGCGAGATCGCCAAGAAGTTCGGCGGCAGGACCGCGCTGGGCAAGCGCCGCACCGAGATCGGCGAGCCGCCGTCGGAGGTCGTGATCCCGCTCGAGGCCATGGTCGAGCGCGAGCCCGTGACGGTGGTGCTGTCGCAGAAGGGCTGGATCCGCGCGATGAAGGGCCATATCGAGGACGCCTCGGGCATCGCCTACAAGGAGGGCGACAGCGAGCGCTTCCTCCTGCGATGCGAGACCACCGACAAGCTGGTGGTGTTCGGCACCAACGGCCGCTTCTACACGCTGGGCGTCGACAAGCTGCCGGGCGGCCGCGGCCACGGCGAGCCGCTGCGCCTGATGATCGAGCTCGGCAACGACCAGGACATCGTCGACGTCCTGGTGCGTAAAGTCGGCCGCAAGCTGCTGGTGGCGTCGAGCGACGGGCGCGGCTTCGTCGTCCCCGAGGACGAGGTGCTGGCGCAGACCCGCGCCGGCAAGCAGGTGCTGAACGTGGCCGCGCCGGCCGAGGCGCGCGTCTGCGCGCCCGCCGAGGGCGACATGGTCGCGGTCGTCGGCGAGAACCGCAAGCTCCTGCTGTTCCCGCTCGAGCAGCTGCCCGAGATGACGCGCGGCCGCGGCATCACCTTGCAGAAGTACAAGCAGGGCGGCCTCAACGACGCCAAGGTCTTCCACCAGGCCGAGGGGCTCAGCTGGAAGAGCGGCGACAAGACCCGCACCGAGACCGACATCAAGGACTGGATCGGCGAGCGCGCCCAGGCCGGCCGCCTGCCGCCGCAGGGCTTCCCGCGCAGCAACCGGTTCGGGTGAGAGGGCGAGCGACGCAGCCGCGACGCTTCTATTCGCCCTCAGGTCGCACCGTCCAGCCGGGCACGGACGCGCGGTACCGAGGCGACGGCGTCGGCGAACGCGCGGGCGCGGGCGAGCAGAGCACTGTCGGCATCGACGACCGTGAACCAGCGCGGGCGCTGCACATACGATCGTGAGCCCGCGTCGCTCGGCACGGAGACGTTCGTTCTGAGCGTCACAACGGTTCCGGCATCTGCTTCGGCCCGCAGCCGCTCGTGGAGTCGCTGGACCAGCGCGTCGTGCGGCATGCTGCGCCCCGGGAAGGTGATGAACACGATCGACCGACCGGGCCGCCGAAGGTGCCGAATCTCGGCGATGGTCGCATGCTTTCCAGTCTCCGCGCCGAGGCCATTGTCGCGGGCCAGAAAGACGAGATCGGCGCCGTCGAGCGCAGCGCGCTTGCGCACGCTCCGCGCGCTGCGCAGCAGCCGCGGCGGCAGCGGCTCGCGATGGAACAGGACGCCATTCGGCCAGATCGCCGCCCGTTCCAGCGCGGCGACGCTCCGCTCGGGCAAGGTGGAGAGGCAGCCTAATGCGTCAGTCAAGCGGCGAGTTTGAAGTTTGTCTGGAAGGTCTGTCGGTTGTTGAGCATGGCCCAGAGGACATTGATGCGTCGGCGCGCGAGTGCGATGACGGCCTGATGGTGACGTTTTCCCTCGCG
>JAKLKW010000103.1 GCA_023150455.1 Alphaproteobacteria bacterium
CTCGCCCGGGCCGGCCTGCTACGGACGCAGCGGCGAGCGCGCGACGCTGACGGACGCCATGGTCGTGTGCGGCTTCCTCGGCCACGCGCCGCTCGCCTACAGCTCGATCGGCATCGACCGGGACAAGGCCGCGGCGGCGGTCGACGCGCTGGCGCGGCCGCTCGGGATGGGCCTCCGCGAAACCGCCGAAGCGATCGTCAAGGTCGCCGTGTCGGGCATGTTCGCCGAGGTCAACAAGCTGGTGGCGCGCTACGGCGTCGATCCGCGCGACTTCACGCTGCTGCCGTTCGGCGGCGCCGGGCCGATGCTGGGCTGCTTCCTGGCACGCGAGCTGGGCATGGAGCGGGTGATGGTCCCGCGTCGACCCGGCGTGGTCAGCGCGCTGGGCGGGCTGATCGCCGACATCAGGAACGATTTCATCCGCACCGTGTTCATCGACGCGGTGCCGGCTTCGGCCACGCCGATCCGCGACGCGTTCGCCACGCTCAAGGCCGATGGCGAACGCTGGCTGCGCCGCGAGCAGCGCTTCGGGGGGCACGCGCTCGCGAGCTTCTCGGCGGACATGAGCTATCGCGGCCAGTCCTTCGAGATCGAGGTGCCGGTCGAGGAGGCCTGGGTCGCCGCCGGCGACGTCGACGCGATCAAGGCGGCGTTCCACGCGCGCCACGCGGCGCTGTACGACTTCAGCGACCCGGCGGCCGAGGTGCATATCGTCAACTTGCGCCTGGTGATCAGCGCCGCCACCACGCCGCCCAAGTTCGTCGAGATGAAGCCCGCCGTGGGCGCGCCACGGCCGGACGCGCAGGTCGAAGCGTGGTGCGACGGCGCGCTCCACCTTATGCCGCTCTACCGCCGCGAGGCGCTCGGGAACGGCCACCGCTTCGCCGGCCCCGCCGTGGTCGTGCAGGAGGACACGACGGTATGCGTGCCGCCCGGCATGTCGGGCGCGGTCGACCGCCTCGGCAACCTGCACCTGACCCAGAAGACCTGAGGCCACGATCATGCCCGTCGACAAGATCACGCTGCAGATCCTCGCCAACCACACGCGCGCCGCGGCCGAGAACATGGCCTATACGCTCTACCGCACGGCGCATTCGACCTTCGTGAAGGAGACGCACGACTTCACGATGATGCTGACCGACCGCGCGGGCCTAACCGTCGCGGTGCCGACCGATCTCGGCGCCACCTGGTACACCGGCATCAACTACGCCCGCGCCATCGCCATGATCCCGGAGTACCGGCCGGGCGACATCGCCTTCACCAACGATCCCTACAGCGGCTACGTGGCGACGCACGTGCCCGACCTGCACCTGTGGAAGCCGATCTTCCACGAGGGCGAGATCGTCTGCTTCGCCGGCGGACACATCCACAACACCGACATGGGCGGCGCCGTGCCGGCCAGCCTGTCGCGCTCGCTCACCGAGATCCACCAGGAAGGCGTGCGCTTCCCGCCGATGAAGCTCTACCGCGAGGGCGCGATCAACGAAGACGCCCTCAGGATCATGCTGCTCAACGTGCGCAAGCCGGACCAGAACCTGGGCGACCTCAAGGCCTTCGTCGGCGCGCTCAACACCGGCGAGCGCAAGGTGCGCGCCATGCTGGCGAAGTTCGGCGCCGCGACGTTCAGGCAAGGCCTGGCCGACCTGCTCGACTACGCGGAGGGTCAGGCGCGCGACATCCTGCGCACGATACCCGACGGCGAGTATTTCTTCTCCGACTATGCCGATGAGGATTCGGTCGACGGCAACCCGTGCCGCCTGGCGCTCACCCTGCGCATCAAGGGCGACAGCGCGGTGCTCGACTTCACCGGCACCGACCCGCAGCTCACCTCGGCCCTGAACGTGCCGACCGGCAGCGACCCGCGCCACACGCTGTTGCTGGTCGGCGTCTACTACGTGCTGTGCACGCTCAATCCGCAGATCACGCTCAACGCCGGGCTGACGCGGCCCTTCACCTGCATCGTGCCGGAAGGCACGGTGCTGAACCCGGTCTTCCCGGCCGCGGTCGGCATGCGCAGCCTGACCTGCGGGCGGCTGCGCAGCCTGATCTTCGGCGCCTTCGCGCAGGCCATCCCCGAGCGCATGCCGGCGGCGCCGGCCGGCTCCAGCTCGATCATGAACGTGATGACGACCGACAACCGGACCCATCGCACAATCCTGGCGGCGATCGACCCGATCGTCGGCGGCGGCGGTGGCATGCCGCATCGCGACGGCACCAACGGCTCGGGCGCCGACGCGGCGTATCTCCGCAACACGCCGGTCGAGATCAACGAGGCCGAGGTGCCGGTCCGGATCCTGCGCTACGGGCTGATGCCGGATTCCGGCGGCGCCGGGCGGCGGCGCGGCGGGCTGGCGACCGTGCTGCAGTTCAAGGTGTTCGCGCCCAACACGCGCGTCACCGCGCGCAACCGCGACCGCTCGCGCTTCCGTCCCTGGGGCATATTGGGCGGCAAGGCCGGCGCGCCGTCGAACTTCATCCTCAATCCCGGCACCGCGCGCGAGCGAATCCTCGGCAACACCGACATCCTGGTGGCCGAGCCGGGCGACGTGATCCACATCCATTCGCCCGGCGGCGCCGGGCGCGGCAGTCCTCTGGACCGTCCGGCGGAAGAGGTTTTGCTCGACGTCGAGCGCGGGTACGTCTCCATGGAGGCGGCCGTGCGGGATTACGGTGTGGTGATCCGGGCCGGCACGGTCGACGCGGTGGAGACCGAGGCGCGCCGCGCGGCGCTGCGCCGCCTCGAGAACGGACATCATTTCGATTTCGGCCCCGAACGCGACGAATTCGAGGCGGTGTGGACGCGCGAGAACTACGACGCGCTGACCGGCATCCTGGCGGCCCTGCCCGTGCATTGGCGCTTCTTCGTCAAGACCAAGATCTTCGAGGCGATGGCACGCGGCGGACCCGGCACGAACGGGCGCGAGTCCAATCGCCTGCCGGTTCTCGCGGCATTCGATGCCGTGAAGCGAATCTACCCGCAAATCGCCGTCTGAGGGAAGAACGATGCCCGAGTTCTTGTCGGCGCTGGAACAGGGATCGAATCACGAAAGGGCCCACGCCATGACGACCGCTACCACCGTCTCGCCGGCCATCCGCGACGTCCTGCGCTTCATGGAGGAGAATCTTGCCGAGCCGCTGACGCTGGCGCAGCTCGCGCGGATATGCGATCTCAGCGTCTATCGCTTCGCCACGGTGTTCCGCCAGGAGACCGGCATACCGCCGCATCAGTATCTCTGCCGCCTGCGCATCCTGCATGCGCAGGAGCTGCTGCGCCAGGGTACGTCGCCGGCCACCGCCGCAATGGAATCCGGGTTCTTCGACCAGAGCCACCTGTCGCGCCATTTCAAGCGATTCTGCGGCCTGACGCCGGGCCGCTTCGCCGCGCAAGCCTGTTGACTCCCAGCGCCATCCGGCCGCTGCGGACCGACGACCTCGTTGCGGCCCATGTCCTGTCGCTGCAGGCCGGCTGGCCGCACCGGCTGGAGGACTGGCGCCTGCTCCACGCGGTCGGTGCGGGCGTCGCCGCGACCGGCGCGAGCGGCAAACTGATCGGTACCGCGATGTGGTGGACCTGCGGCGAGGACGCCGCGACCATCGGCATGGTGCTGGTCGCGCCCGCCGCGCGGGGCCGGGGGATCGGACGGCAGATGATGCAGGCCGCGCTGGCGGCGCTGGGACAACGACGATCGATGCTCCAAGCCACGGAGTCGGGGCTCGGGCTCTACGAGCGGCTGGGATTCCGCGCCACCGGCAACGTGCGCCAGCATCAGGGCCGGATCGCGCCGGAACGCGGCGCCGGCGTGCCGGCGCCGATCGACCCGGCCCGGCACCGCGACGCGGCCGCGCTCGATGCGCGCGCGTTCGGCGCGCCGCGGACGGAGCTGATGGCGAGACTCCTGGACGGGAATCCGGCCGCGACGATCGAGACCGCACGCGGGCTCGAAGGCTTCGCGCTCAGCCGGACATTCGGCCGCGGTCGGGCGATCGGCCCGGTCGTCGCCTGCGACGAGGGCGCGGCGATCGCGCTGGTTGCGGCGCTGCTCGAGCCCGGCTTCCTGCGCATCGACATTCCTGCCGAGGCGACGCGCCTTGGCACCGCGCTTGCCGCTTCCGGCCTTCCTGCCGTCGACACGGTCACCGTCATGCGGCGCGGCGCCTGGCCGGAGCCCGCAGCCTCGGATCCGCGCCGCTTCGCCCTTGTCAGCCAGGCGCTGGGATAGGCCTCGCCGTCATTGCCGGCCCTACATCACCATGCAAAGGCGCATGGCGTCGTAGATGGCGCCGTGCACGTTGCGGCTGGTCACGGCATCGCCGATCCGATGCAGCTCGAATTGGCCAGGCTCGAGCCGCGCCACTTGGGGCCGGGCGGCAAGGACGGCCTCGATGTCGGTGATGCCGTTGTTGGCCGATGTCGCGCGGAGCGCATGGAACACCTCGTCCACGGGCACCGTGCCGTGCTCGACCACAACCTGCGCGCCTTCCATCTCCATCTCCTGCCCGGTGAGCTCGTGGCGGAAGGTGGCGATCAGCCGGTTTCCCGACTTGCGCACGCGCCTTAGCTCGTGGTCGATCGTTATGCGCACGTTGTTCTGCGCGAAGCGCTTGCGATAGACCACGCGCGCGGAGTATTCCATTTCCAGGCCCACGTTGTCGTCGATCGTGACGAAGCGCACCTCGCGGCCGTTCTCGGCCAGGTGCAGCGCGCAGGAGACGGCCTGGTGCCGCCCGGTGCCGTCGTACACGATCACGTCCTCCTTGGCCTTGGTAGCGTCCGCCAGCACGTCCCACACGCTGGCGCAGTGCTCGGCGCCCTCGAACCAATCCAAGTCGGGCACGCCGCCGGTCGCGACAATCACGGCGTCGGGCGCTTCGCGCAGCACGTCGGCGGCCTCGGCATAGGTGTTGAGGCGCACGTCGACGCCGAGCCGTTCCAGCTCGGCCGCGCGCCAGTCGACGATGGCGATCAGGTCGCGCCGCCAGGTCGCGCGCACCGCCGTCAGGAGCTGGCCGCCGAGGCGGGCGCCGGCCTCGAACAGCACGACCTTGTGGCCACGCTCGGCCGCTACGCGCGCCGCTTCGAGCCCGCCCGGGCCGCCGCCGACCACCACGACCTTGCGGCCGGGCCGCGGCGATCTCTGGATGACCTGCGGCATGAACTGCTCGCGGCCCGTGGCCGGGTTGTGGATGCAGTTGGTCTTCTTGTACATGCAGTAGGAGGCGCCGACGCAGGGCCGGATGCGGTCCTCCTCGCCGCGGGCGAGCTTGTTGACGATCTGCGGATCGGCCATGTGCGCCCGCGTCATCGCCACCATGTCGAGCAGGTTCTCGGCGATCGCATGGCGCGCCGTCGCGAGGTCGGGGATGCGCGCGGCGTGGAACACCGGCAGCTTGGTCTCGCGCTTGAACGCGCCGACCGGCTTCAGGAAGGGCGCGATCGGCTGCGACATCCCGGGCATGTTGTGCTCGGCCAGCGCCAGGTCGGTGTCCATCCGGCCGAAGATGCAGTTGAAGAAATCGATCTGCCCCTCGCGCTCGAACAGCCGCGCGATCCGGACGCATTCCTCGAAATCGATGCCGTCCTCGGTACCCTCGTCCACGACGAAGCGGATGCCGACCAGGAAGTCGTCGCCGACCGCGCGCCGGATGGCGTCGTGCACCATGAGGCCGAAGCGGGTGCGGTTCCCGGTCGACCCGCCGTACTTGTCGGTGCGCTTGTTGGTGCGAGGGGAGAAGAACTGGCCGATCAGGTGCCCGCCCGTCACCGTCTCGATGCCGTCGAGCCCGCCCTCCTTGCAGCGGAGCGCCGCCGCGGCGTACTCGCGCACGATGCGCGCGATGTCGGCCTCCTCCATCTCGCGCGGGAAATTGCGATGCCTGGTCTCGCGCACGCGCGAGGGGCCGAGCGTCGGCAGCCAGTTCATGACCGTCGCGTCGGCGCGGCGGCCGAGATGCGAGATCTGGCACATCAGCGCCGCGCCGTGGTCGTGGATGCGCCGGGAGAACTCCTGGAAGTACGGGATGATCTCGTCGGTGGCGACGTTCAGTTGGCCGCCGCCCCAGCTCGAATCGTGGCCCACCATGGACGACCCGCCGAACATGGTGAGCGCCAAGCCGCCGCGTGCCTTCTCCTCGTGGTAGCGCTGGTAGCGTTCCTTCGGCAGCCCGCCGTCGTCGAGCGTCGAAGCGTGGCTGGTGCTCATGACGCGGTTCTTGAGCGTGAGGCCCTTGATCACCAGCGGGCGCAGCAGCGGGTCGTCCTTCCGGGTCGGGGTTGGGCGGGCCGATGTCGATGTCGTCGCGGCGCGGGGCGTCGTCAGGGTTGCCATGGGTTCGTCCCCTTTTCGGGCCTTTCAAGTCACGGTTACGGGAGCGGAAATCGTCCGGCTGCGCTCTGCCTGCCCGGCCAGGAGCTCCTGCTCGGCGCGATGACACAGGATTTCGGCGCCCTTAGCCAGGCGCTGCGTTTCCGGCGCGCGGCGGTCGCACGTACCTTCGAGGCGCAGACCGCAGCGGCCGTAGAAGGCGCATGCGGCGTCGGCGTAACGAGGCTTGCCGGGCCCCTCGCCCACTGCCGGTCGAACGCTTTCCAGCCAGCCCATGCGCAGCTCGGGCACCGAGGCGATCAGCAGGTCGGTGTAGGGGTGCAGCGGCCGCATCGACATGGTCTGCCGCGGGCCGGATTCGACCTTGCGGCCGGCGTAGAGGATCATCACCTCGTCGCAGATCGCCCGCACGGTCGACAGGTCGTGGCTGATGAACATGTAGGCTACGCCCAGCTCGCGCCGGAGCTCGTCCAGCAGCTCGAGGACGGCGGCGCCGACCACGGTATCGAGCGACGAGGTCACCTCGTCGCACAGGATCAGGTCGGGCTCGGCCGCGAGCGCACGGGCGAGGTTGACGCGCTGCTTCTGCCCGCCCGAGAGCTCGTCGGGATACCGCTCGGCCAGGTGCCGCGGCAGGCGCACCATGTCGAGCAGCTCGCGCACGCGCCGGCGGCGCCGGTCGGCCGCCATGCCGTGATAGAGATCGAGCGGCCGGCCGAGGATGCGCGCGACCGTCCGCGCCGGATTGAGCGCGGTGTCGGCCGTCTGGAAGACGATCTGGATGCGCCGCAGCTGGTCGCGCGTGCGCGACGCCGCGCCGGGAGCCAGCGCCTCGCCGTCGAGCGTCAGCCGGCCCCGCGCCGCCGGCAGCAAGCCGGCCACGACGCGGGCCAGCGTGCTCTTGCCGCAGCCGGATTCGCCGACCACGCCCAGCACCGAGCCGCGACGGATCGCGAGGCTGATGCCGGTCAGCACCGGTGCCGCCGGCCGGCCGTCGGCGCCGGCCGGCCCGTAGCCCGCGACGAGGTCGCGCGCCTCGAGCAGCGGCGGCCCGGGATCGCCGCGGCGGTCGGCCTGGCGGAACGAGCGCAGCGTCGGATCGGCCGCCTGCAACAGGCTCGACGTGTAGGCGTGCTGCGGCGCGACCAGGATGCGATCCGTCGCGCCCTGCTCCTGGATCTCGCCGTCGCGCAGCACGACAATGCGGTCGGCGACCTGGGCGACGACCGCGAGATCATGCGAAACGTAGATCGCCGTCGTGCCGCGCTCGCGCACCACCTTCTTGAAGGCGCGCAGCACCTCGATCTGCGTGGTGACATCCAGCGCCGTGGTCGGCTCGTCCAGGATCACGAGCTCCGGATCGGACAGCAGCGCCATGGCCGCCATCAGCCGTTGCAGCTGGCCGCCCGAAACTTGGTGGGGGAAACGCCGGCCGATGCTCCCGGGCTCTGGCAGCGAGAGCGCGCGGAACAGCTCGACCGCCTTGGCCTCGGCCGCGGCGCGCGGCATCAGCCCGTGGATGCTGGCGCCCTCGACCACCTGTGCCATGATCCGCCGCGACGGGTTGAACGCTGCCGCGGCGCTTTGCGGGATGTAGGTGACGCGCTTGCCCCGGAAATCGGCAAGCGCGCGCGGAGGCAGCGCCAAAACATCGGTGCCGCCGACGCGCACGCTGCCGGCAGCGATGCGGCAGCCGGGCCTAGCATAGCCCATCAGCGCCATGGCGATCGTCGTCTTGCCCGAGCCGGATTCGCCGATCAGCGCCAGCACCGCGTTGCGCGAGACTGCGAACTCCGCCTCCTTGACGATCAGGCGATCCGCGCCCTGCTCGTCGCGCGTCGAGACGCAGAGGCCGCGAACATCGACGACCGCGTCCACGTCAGTGGCCTTCCACGGTCGAGCGGCGCCGCCCGGGCAGGTTGTCGATCAGGAGCGTCATGCCGATGGTCAACGACGCGATCGCGGCTGCCGGCATGATGACGGCGGGCGCGCCGTCGCGCAGGCCCTCGAGATTCTCGCGCACGAGCGAGCCCCAGTCGGCAGCGGGCGGCTGGATTCCGACGCCGAGGAAGCTCAACCCGCTGAGCAGCAACACGACGAAGACGAAGCGCAGGCCAAAATCCGTCAGGACCGGCAGCACCATGTTCGGCAGCACTTCCTCGCGCATGATGAAGGCGGTGCGCTCGCCGCGTGCGCGCGCCACGGTGACGAAGTCCATGGCGCTGATGTTGACCGCCATCGAGCGCGCCAGCCGGTAGCAGCCGGGCGTGTAGATCACCGCCACGGTGCCGATCAGCACGGGCAGCGACGAGCCGAGCGCCGCCACCATCACCAGCGCGAACATCTTGCTCGGAATCGAGATGAAGGCGTCGAGCACGCGGCTGATCGCGGCATCGCCGATGCCGCCCTGCACCGCCGCGAACAGGCCGAGGGCGACGCCCATGGCGCAGGCGAGCAGCGTCGCGATCAGGGCCAGGCCGACGGTGTAGCGCGCGCCCCACAGGATGCGGCTCAGCATGTCGCGGCCGAGATAGTCGGTGCCGAGCGGGAACTCGCGGCTCATCGGCGCCAGGATCTCGCTGCCCACCATCGCGCCTGAGCCGTGCGGCGCGATCGAAGGCCCGGCCAGCGTCATCACCAGCCAGAAGCCCACTACGGCGAGCCCGACGGTGCCCGACGCGGACACGCGCCAGCGCCGCCGGCGGCGGGGAAGCGTGTCTGCGGTCGCGTTCGTCACCGCCGCGGCCTCAGCGGTAGCGCAGGCGCGGGTTGGAAAGGATGGCGCAGAGATCGGCCACCAGCACCAGGACGAGATAGGCGGCCGAGAAGATCATCGCGCAGGCCTGCACCAGCGGCATGTCGCGCGTCGCCACCGCGTCGACCATCAGCCGGGCGATGCCGGGATAGCTGAAGATGATCTCGACGATGATGGCGCCGCCGACCAGGTAGGACAGGCTGAAGGCGACGGCGTTGGCGATCGGGCCCACGGCGTTGGGCAGCGCGTGCAGCAGCACGACCCGCATCGGCCGCGCGCCCTTGAGCACCGCCATCTCGATATAGGGGGTGTCGAGCACGGTCAGCAGCGCCGCACGGGTCATCCGCGTCATCTGCGCCATCACCACGCAGCTGAGCGTCGCCACCGGCAGCGCGAAGGAGCGCAGCAGCTGCCCGACGGATTCGATCTTGCTGGCATAGGACATGGCGGGCAGCCAGCGCAGGTGCACCGCGAAGATCAGCACGGCGAGCGTGGCGACCAGGAATTCCGGCACCGACACGGTCGTGACGGTCGCCGTGTTGACGACACGGTCGTAGGCGCTACCGCGCCAGATCGCCGAGGTGATGCCGAGGAACAGTGC
Source organism: Alphaproteobacteria bacterium (assembly GCA_023150455.1). GTDB lineage: Bacteria > Pseudomonadota > Alphaproteobacteria > JAEULC01 > JAEULC01 > JAEULC01. The sequence continues at coordinate 9,680 of JAKLKW010000103.1, forward strand.
CGCCGGAACGCAGAACGCCGCTGCCATGCCCGCCAGCAGCAGCGAGTTGGGCAGGCGGCTCGCGATCATCTCGGCGACAGGTAGCCGGTTGACGAGCGAGATCCCCGGATCGCCAGTCAGGAGCCCGCCCAGCCATTCCAGGTAGCGCACCGGCGCCGGACGGTCGAGGTTGAGCGCGCGGCGCAGCCCCTCGACTGCCTCGGGCGTGGCGCTCTGCCCCAGGATCTCCTGTGTCACGTCGCCCGGCAGCAGGCTGGTCGCGATGAACACGAGTCCCGAGACGATCAGCAGGCTCAGCACGCACACCGCGACCCGGGCGCCGATCAGCCGCGCCATGACGGCGTTCATGGGGTGACCAGAGACCGAGTTCCCCCTGCCCATGCGGGAGGGGGATAGGAGTAGGGGTCTGGCGCGCTAGTGCGAACGGAGTGAGTGAGCATCGACCTCGTTGTCAGTCCGGTCGCTTGTTGGCCGCGCCGCGAATGCGTCCGCCGCTCGGGACAATCGACCGCCCGGTAACAACCCCTCTCCCTAACCTGCTCCCGCAAGGACAGAGGGACCGGAATGAGCGGGTTAGGCCTCGAGCCAGACATGCTCCGCGAAGTTATAGCCCATGAGCCCGCCGGTCGGAATGGGGCGCAGGCCCTTCAGCTTCGCGCTGTGCCCGTCGAGGAAGCTGATGAACAGCGGGATGCCGATGCCGCACTTGTCGCGCACCAGCATCTGCATCTCGCCGTACATCTGCTTGCGCTTGGCGACGTCCGTCTCGGCGCGCGCGTCGAGCAGCAGCTGGTCGAAGCGCTCGTTCTTCCAGCCGCTCTCGTTCCAAGGGGAATCCGACTTGAAGAAGAGCGTGAACAGGATGTCGGCGCTCGGGCGCGGGTTGATGTTGCCCATGGTCAGTGGATGCTTCATCCATACGTTGGACCAGTAGCCGTCGGATGGCATGCGCTTGACGTCGAGGTTGAGGCCGATCTGCTGCCCCGCCTGCTGCAGCACCAGCGCCGTATCGAGCGCAGTCGAGCCGGACTGTGCGTAGAGTGGCAACGCCGTATTCGCCAGGCCAGACTTCTGCAGGTGGAACTTTGCCTTGTCCAAATCGTAGGACCGCTGTGGCACGCCGGCATCGAAGAAGCGGTTGGACGGGTCGACCGGCTGGTCGTTCGCCACCACCGCGTGCCCCTGGAACACGGCGCTGCGCAACTGCTCGCGGTTGAACAGGTGCTTCAGCGCCAGGACGAGGTCGGGGTTTTTCGACGGTTCCGCGTCCTGGCGCATGATCAAGTCGTTGTAGTTGCCCGACTTGGTCTCGAACACTGCGTAACCCGGCGTCGACAGCACGCGCTTGGTTGAGCGGGGGCTCACCGCGGCGGCAAGTTGCAGGTCGCCCGACAGCAGCGCGTTGGTACGCGCGTTCTCGTCGGGGATGCCGATGAACTCGATCTCCTCGACATGCGCCTTGCCCGATTTCCAGTAGTTCGGGTTGCGCACCGCGATCGAGCGCACGCCGGGCGCGAACTCCTTGCAGGCGTACGGTCCGGTGCCGATCGCCTTGCTGAAATCGGTCGTGCCCGCCTTGATGATGAGGAAATGCGAGGTGCCCAGCACGACAGGGAAGTCGGCGTTCGGCGCCGCGAGCGTCACCGTGACCTCGTTGGGTCCGGTCGCCTTGATCTCCTTCATCTGCTGCGCCAGAGACTTGGCCTTCGAGCCGACGGCCGGGTCCATGTGGCGCGCCAGCGAGAACACCACGTCGTCGGCGGTCAGCTTCCTGCCGTCGTGGAACGCGACGTCCTTGCGCAGCTTGATGGTCCAGACCGTCGCCTTGGAGTTCTCGATCGCCTCGGCCAGCTCGAGCTGCGGCGTCAGGCTTTCGTCCAGGACGGTCAGGCCGTTGTAGAACATCGTACAGCGCGAATAGTCGGTCGAAAGCGATCCTTTCGCCGGATCGACCGTGTCGGCCGTCGAGGTGGAGTTGCCGGCGACGCGGATGCGTCCGCCCTTCCTCGGCGTCTGGGCCAGGGCCCGCGTCGCGCCGGTGACGACGCTTCCCGCCGCCGCGGCGCTCATGCCGGCCGCCATCAGCCACGAAACCATCTCGCGCCGCGTCGCACCCGCCCGCAGCGCCCGTTGAACCAATGCCTCGTCATGGGCGCCCAGCGCCCGCTCCGCCTTGCTCGTCCCGGTCATGAAGCTCACCCTCGCTGAACCTTGATGGTCCTTGCTTCAAGGCTAGCGAGGCGCCCTGCGATCGTATTGGATGATCTTGTCGGGCACCGGGCGGTGCGCCGCCGTGCGGCGGCGGCGCTCGTATTCCATGATATGGAGGAGGCGACTCGACCATGGAAGGAGGGTTGGCGCTCCGGCGAGGCGCCGCTATACTTCGCGATCGGCGCGTTTGGTTCCATTATTTGGAAAGTCATGCCGGACTACACCTGCATCGAGTTCGAGACGATCGGCGCCGTCGCCCGCCTCTGGCATGCGCGGCCCGAGGCGCGCAACGCCGAGAGCCAGACGCTGCTGGACGAGCTCGACGACGCCCTCGGGCGCGCCGTCGCGGACGACGCCATCCGCGCCGTGATCGTCGGCGGGCGCGGCGACCACTTCTCGGCCGGGCACGACCTGAAGGAGGCGCAGGCCAAGCGCGCCAACTTCACGGTCGAGCAGCGCTGGGCCTACGAGTCCCGGCGCTACTACGATTACGCGCTGCGCCTGTGGGACTGCCCGAAGCCGACCATCGCCCAAGTGCAGGGCGCCTGCATCGCCGGCGGGTTCATGGTCGCGAACATGTGCGACCTGGTCGTCGCCTCCGAGGACGCGTTCTTCGCCGACCCGGTGTCGCACACGCTGGCGACCGCCGCGGTCGAGGTGCTGATCCATCCCTGGGTCATGGGGCTGCGCAAGGCCAAGGAGATGCTCTACACCGGCCAGCGCGTCACGGCGGCCGAGGCGCACGCCATCGGCATGGTCAACCGCGTGGTGCCGCGCGACCGGCTGGAGGAGGAAACGCTGACGCTCGCCCGCCGCATCGCCGAGGCGCCGCCCTTCGCCATGAGGCTGCTCAAGCGCTCGCTCAACCGCACGCTCGACACGCAGGGCCTGCGCATCGCGCTGCAGGCGCATTTCGACACGCACCAGCTCTCGCACATGACCGAGGAGTTCGGCCAGCGCCGCGACGCCGGCATGGCCAAGGCGATCGAGAAAGGCAAGGGACGGTGAAGCTCGAGGCGGAGCGCCTCGCCAGAGGCCGGCCGTGACCTGCGTGGAGACGGCAGCCCCCGATGCCGCGCCGGCGCATCCCGGGCCCGGCGTTCAGGCCATCGTCGAGCTGCCCGACGACGCCCAGTTCCGCGCGGCGGTGCGCGACTGGCTCGACCGCGCGCTGCGCGCGCTGGCCGGAGCGGACTTCGGTCGCGCCGCCATGCACGAGATGCGCTTCCGGCGGCGCTGGGAGGACCACCTGTGCCAAGCCGGCTGGTCGGGCCTCGGCTGGCCCAGACGCCACGGCGGCAAGGAGCTGTCGCTGCCGCGCCAGGCGATCTTCCACGAGGAGTACGCGCGGCTGCAGGCGCCGCTGCCGGTAAACATGATCGGCCACGGCATCGTCGGTCCGACCCTGCTGCTCTACGGCAGCGAGGAACAGAAGCAGCGCTTCCTGCCCCCGCTGCTGCTCAACCGCGAGGTCTGGTGCCAGGGCTATTCCGAACCCGGCGCCGGCTCGGACCTGGCGTCGCTGACGACGCGCGCGGTGCGCGCGGACCGGTTCTACCGCCTGTCCGGCCAGAAGATCTGGACCAGCTTCGCCAACGTGGCGGACTGGTGCTTCGTCCTGGCACGCACCGATCCCGCGCAGAAGCGCCACGGCGGCATCAGCGTCCTTCTGGTCGACCTGCGCAGCCCGGGCGTGACCGTGCGGCCGATCCGGCAGATCACCGGCGAAGCCGACTACAACGAGGTCTTCTTCGACGACGTGCGCGTGCCGGCGGAGAACCTGGTCGGCGGCGAAAACAACGGCTGGGGCATCGCCATGGCGGCCGCCGGCTTCGAGCGCGGCACGTATTTCGCGCCGCGCATCGTGCGCCTGCAGGCCGAGCTCGAGGAGTTCGTGCGGCTGGCCGCGGCGACGCCGTTCGAGGGCGGGCGCGCCGTCGACCATCCGTCGGTGCGCGAGCACCTGGCGCGCCTGGTGGTCGACGTGCACGCGCTGCGCCTGAACGTCCAGGAGATCCTGCACCAGGCGACAAGCGGCACGCCGCCCGGCGCCGAGGGCTCCGCCGTCAAGCTCCTGTGGAGCGAGACCCACCAGCGGCTGCTCGACCTCGCCATGGACATACTCGGCCCCCACGTGCAGCTCGGCCCGCAGGAGCCGGCCGCGCCGCGCGAGGGCCGCTGGCAGCGCGATTACCTGTGGACCCGCGCCGAGACGATCCTGGCCGGTACGTCGGAGATCATGCGCAACATCATCGCCGAACGCGCGCTCGGCCTGCCGCGATGACGGAGCTGCGGCGATGACCGGGGATTTCGCCGCACAGGACGAGCTGCAGCTGCTGCAGGATTCCGCGCGCCGCGTGCTGGCGGACGCCTGTCCGCTCAAGGAGCTGAGCGCCGGCGGTGCCGACGCCGTGGCGATCGCCGCGCGCCACTGGCAGCTGGCGAAGGCGATGGGCTGGCCGGGCCTGATGGTGCCCGAGTCCGCCGGCGGCGCCGGCATGGGCTGCCGCGGCCTGGCGATCCTGGCCGAGGAGATGGGCGCGCAGTTCTTCTGCGGGCCGTTCCTGGCGACCGCCGTGGTGGGCCCGGCGATCGCGGCGCTCGCCGGGCGCCGCGGCCGCATGACCGGCCTGGCGCGCGCGATTGCCGAGGGCGCCACGGTGCTGGCCGGCGCCGCCGTGCCGGCGGGCGGCCAGTGGATCGCCGCCGCGCCGGAGCTCGGCGTCGAGAACGACGCGGCCCCGCGGCTGAGCGGCACGCGCGAGCTCGTCGAGCATCCCGCGCTCGCCACGCATTTCCTCGCGCTCGAGATCGTGCGGCGCGGCGCCGACCGCGTCGGGCTGCTCGCCGCGCCGGTGCCCGCGGGCACCGGCGTCGTCAGCGTGCCGCGCCAGGCGTTCGACGTGTCGTGCCCGATCGCCTCCATCCGCTTCGAGCGCGCGGCGGTCGCGCCCGGCGACGTGCTGTCGGTCGAGCTTTCGCTCGACGCGCTGACGGCGCTGCTGCGTCCCGTGCATGTCGCAATCGCGGCCGAGCTGGTCGGCGTGGCGCAGTCGGCGCTCGACCGCGCGGTCGCCTATGCCAAGGAGCGCCGGCAGTTCGGCCAGCCGATCGGCGCCTTCCAGGCGATCAAGCACCGGCTCGCCGACGCCTTCGTCCTGGTCGCCAATGCGCGGCTGGCGGTGCGGCAGGCGGCGCGGGGCGACGACGAACCCGCGTCGGTCGAGGCCGCGCGTCTGCTGGCGGCCGAGGCCGCGCTCAAGGCCGCGGGCGACTACATCCAGGTGCAAGGCGGCATGGGCATTTCCTGGGAGAGCGACGCGCATCTGCACCTCAAGCGGGCGCGGCGGCTCGCCGCCGCCTTCGGCACCAGCCAGGGCTTCCGCCAGGCGCTGGTCGACCGGTTCGTCGCGTCCGTCCTGTCCCCGCCGGTCCCGCCCGTTCATCAAGGGGCGGGAAGTGCCTAAGATGGCGGACCGCTCGCCGACGCCGGGAGCCGACACGACCATGGCGGCAATTCCTTATTATTGGAAGGCGGTGGACTGGGACGCGTTGATGCGCGACTACCCGCCGCCGCCGGCCTATGCCGCGACCACCGGCCGGATGTCGGCCGACGCGCTGCGCGCGCTGCAGAACCGGCGCTTCCTCGCCCGCGTCGCCGAGGCCTGGTCGGCGCCGTTCTATCGCCGGCGCTGGTCGGCCGCCGGGCTCGAGCCCGGCGACATCAAGAGCCTGGACGACATCGCCAAGATCCCGAGCTTCACCAGCGACGACCTGAAGGACGCGATCGCCGCGGCGCCGCCGTTCGGCGACCATCACCCGATCGGGCGCGACGGCTTCGCCCGCACGCCGATCAAGATCCAGACCAGCGGCGGCACCACCGGGCTGCCGCGCGTCACGCTGTTCGACCCCGTCGCCATCGAGGTGCAGGGCATCCAGACCGCCCGCGCGCTCTACGCCCAGGGCGCGCGGCCCGGCGACATCATCCAGATCACCTACACCACCGCGCTGCCGAACGCCGGCTGGTGCGCGCATGACGGCATCCACCACTGGCTCGGCGCCACGCCGCTGACCACGGGGTCGGGCGCGGTGACGCCGAGCGAGCGCCAGCTCGAATACGCCAAGGCCTGGGGCACGAACGCGTGGTTCGCGCGCGGCGAATACCTGGCGCGGCTGGTCGAGGTCGCGCGGCAGATGAAGTTCGACCTGCACGGCCTGGGCACGAAGCACATCCACTCCTTCCTCGGGTCCGACATCGAAGGCCATCTCCGGCGGCAGCTCGAGGAAGCCTGGGGCGCGCCGGTCTATGACAACTACGGCTCGCACGAGGTCGGGCTGATCGCCTTCGAATGCGAGGCGCAGGACCGCAAGCACATCAACGAGGACACGGTCCATATCGAGTTCGCCGACGTCGACACCGGCGCCGCGCTCGACTGGGGCGCGCGCGGCAACCTGGTCGCGACCAGCCTGCATCGCGGCATGCCGCCGATCATCCGCTACAACATGCGCGACTGCCTGATCGGCAGCGCGCGCGCCCGCTGCGCCTGCGGGCTCGAGACGCGCAAGCTGTCGACCTTTCTCGGCCGCAGCGACGAGATGGTCAAGCTGCGCGGCACCAACGTCTATCCCCTCGCCTGCCAGAGCGCCGTGGTCGAGGACGAGCGCACGACCGGCGAGTACCTGTGCGTCATGCGCCATGTCGGCGAGGGCATGGCGCGGCGCGAGGAGATGACCGTCCGGGTCGAGCGCCGCTCGACCGCGGTCGACGCCGGCGCGCTGGCCGACGACCTGCGCAACGCCCTGCATCACGACCTTGGCGTGCGCGTCGACGTCGAGGTGGTCGAGGCGGACACGCTGGCCGAGCTCACCGGCCTTGGCCGCCAGAACAAGGTGAAGCGATTGCTGGATCTGCGAAAGAGCGGTGCATGACCGGACCGATGGACAAGCGTCTTCCCCTCAACGAGCTGGTCGCCCGGATCGCGCCCGGCCAGTCGATCGCCTTCGGCGGCGGCGGGCTGCAGCGCAAGCCGATGGCGGCGGTCAAGGCCATCGCCGCCTCGGCGCTGACGGACATCCCCGTGATCTCGTTCCTCGGCGGGCCCGAGGTCGACCTCTTGATCGGGCTCGGCAAGGTCGGCCGGCTCTCCTTCGCCTTCGTCGGCTTCGACGCCTATGGCCTGGCGCCGAACTTCCGCCACGCGCGCGAGTCCGGCGCGATCGAGGTGGTCGAGTATTCCGAAGCGACCATGCTCGCGGCCTTCGAGGCCGGCGCCAAGCGCCTGCCCTTCATTCCGACCCGCTTCGGCCTGGGGACCGGCATCCTCGCCACGCGCACCGCGCCGATGAAGACCTTCGCGTGCCCCATATCCGGCGAGACCCTGGTCGCGGTGCCGGCGCTCCGGCCCGACATCGCCATCGTGCACGTCAACGAGGCCGACCGCGCCGGCAACGCCATCATCCACGGCGACGGCTTCGGCGATCCGCTGCTGGTGCGCGCGGCGGCGAAAACGTACTTGACCGCCGAGCGCGTGGTCGACCGGCTGCCGGCCAGTCATCATCGCCGCTCGACCTTCATCTCGCGCATGTGGGTCGCGGGCGTCGTCGAGGCGCCGCGCGGCGGCGGGCCGACCGTGGTCTATCCCGACTACGGGCTCGACCTGCCGCGCGTGCTGGAGTTCCAGAAGCGCGCGACGGACCGCGCCTGGCTCGACCGCTTCGTCGCGGAGGCAGCCTAATGCGTCAGTCAAGCGGCGAGTTTGAAGTTTGTCTGGAAGGTCTGTCGGTTGTTGAGCATGGCCCAGAGGACATTGATGCGTCGGCGCGCGAGTGCGATGACGGCCTGATGGTGACGTTTTCCCT
>JAKLKW010000104.1 GCA_023150455.1 Alphaproteobacteria bacterium
GCGCAGCCTCGAGCGTCTCGCGCGAGGCGCCGTCGTCCGTGGTCGGCCGCCCGACGACCGTCAGGTCGGAGGTCCGCCCGTATTCCGGAACCCAGTCCTCCTCGCGGCCCATCTCGCGATGCCAGGCGACGGAAACCGCTCCGCTGCCGCCCAGCCCCTCGGCCTTGACCAATCGATCGAACTGGGCGCGCGCCCTGGTTTCGCGCTGGGCCGCCTCTTCCTCCAGCTTCTCGATGATCCCGACGGACAGGCCGGCGGCGCCATCGATCGCCAGGTTGGCCGCCAGGTCACCCGGGCTCATCCGCACGTGCAGGAAATCGATATGGCCCGCGAAGCCACGCGCCACCGCGAGCGCAGCCTGGAAGGTGGCGGCATCGCTGTCTGCGCCGGTTGCCGGGACGAGGACGGTCTTCATCTTTGGACTCTCCGAGCTTGCCAGGGACGTTTCCCAGTCGCGATTGAACTAGAATGGATGGCCGCGGCCAGCCTTGACCTGCGTCAATCGCGAAGTGCTGGGTTGCGCCGGCCACCAGACAAGAGCGACCGCCTTGCCCCGCCGGAGTCCGCCAGGCGCCGGGTCGGAAGCCGGCGAAGAGCTTGGTGCCGGCCGGGAAGCCCGTGCTGGTTGACGCAGATCAATGAGGAACGACAGGTTCGGCCCTAGCAATCACCGCATCAAGGGTTTCAGCTCAGCCCGGAGTCTCTCCGCATGGCGCACAAACAGATCATGTTCCGTTCCGCGGCGCGCGAGAAAATCCTGCGCGGCGCTTCGCAGCTCGCCGACGCGGTGCGCGTGACCCTCGGACCAAAATCCAAGTCGGTGCTGATCCAGAAGAAATGGGGCGCACCGATCGTGTGCAACGACGGCGTGACGATCGCCAAGGAGCTCGAGCTGAAGGACCCGGAGGAGAATCTCGGCGTCCAGGTGCTGAAACAGGCGGCCGAACGGACCGGCGACGCGGTCGGCGACGGGACCAGCACGTCGACGATCCTGGCGCAGGCGATCCTGGCGGACGGCGTGCGCAACGTCGTCGCGGGCGCCAGCGCCATCGACCTCAAGCGCGGCCTGGATCGCGCGGCCAAGGTCGCGGTCGACGCCCTCAAGGCCATGTCGCGCCCCGTTGAGACGCGCAAGGAAAAGGCCCAGGTCGCCACCATCTCCGCGCACAACGATCCGTCGGTCGGCGAGATGGTCGCCGACGCCATGGAGAAGGTCGGCGGCGACGGCGTCATCTCGGTCGAGGAATCGAAGACGACGGAAACCACGCTTGAGGTCGTCGAGGGGCTGCAGTTCGACCGCGGCTACGTCTCGCCCTATTTCATCACCGACGCCGAACGCATGGAAGCGGTGCTGGAGGATCCGTTCGTGCTGCTCTGCGACCGCAAGGTCAGCGTGCTGCGCGACATGGTCCAGCTGCTCGAGCACGTGGCCAAGTCGGGGCGTCCGATCCTGGTGATCGCCGAGGACATCGAGGGCGAGGCGCTGGCCACGCTCATCGTCAACCAGATCCGCGGCATTCTCAAGGGTTGCGCGGTGAAGGCGCCCGGCTTCGGCGACCGGCGCAAGGCCATGCTCGAGGACATGGCGATCCTGACCGGCGGCCAGGTCATATCCGAGGAGGTCGGGCTGAAGCTGGAGAATGTTCTGCCCGAGCATCTCGGCCGCGCGGCGCGCGTGGTGGTCGACAAGGAGCACACGACCATCATCGGCGGCGTCGGCGAGCGCGCGCAGATCAACGGCCGGATCCAGCAGATCCGGCGCGAGATCGAGCATGTGACCAGCGACTACGACCGCGAGAAGCTGGAGGAACGGCTCGCCAAGCTGGCGGGCGGAGTCGCGGTCGTGCGCGTCGGCGCACCGTCCGAGGCGGAGATGAAGTCGAAGAAGGAAGCGCTCGACGACGCGATCGCCGCCACCAAGGCGGCGGTGGCCGAAGGGATCGTCCCGGGCGGCGGCTTGGCGCTGCTGCGATGCATCGATGCCGTTGCGCGCGAGGAACCCAAGGTCGACGGCGACGAGCGCACCGGCGTCCAGATCCTCAAGCGCGCGCTGGCGGCGCCGGCGCGCCAGATCGCCGAGAACTCCGCCGTCGACGGCGGCGTGGTCGTCGCGCGCATGCTGGCGGGCCAGGGCAACTACGGCTTCGACGCCGCCCGCAACGAGTATGTCGACCTGGTCGAGGCCGGCATCATCGACCCGGTCAAGGTCGTGCGCATCGCGCTCGAAAACGCCGTTTCGGTCGCAAGCGTGCTGCTGCTGACCGAGGCGACGATGACGGAGGTCCCGGAAACGAAGAAGGAACACGCGGCCGAGCCTGAAATGGCGATGTAGCGTCGGCCGCGCACACGGGAGTCCCATGCCGCAGGGCGAAACTCGCACGCCGCAGGAGAAGCCGTCGCTGCGGTACTTGTACATCGGCCTGGCGGTGGCGGTCGCGGTGCTGCTGCAGCACCTGTGGCTCGCCGGCACCGACGTCGTGCCGATCCCCTATAGCGCTTTCCAGACCCATTTGCGCAACGGCCAGGTCGCCGAGCTGCGCATCTCGCAGAACTACATCTACGGCCAGCTCAAGGAGCCGCTGCTGGACGGCAAGCGGCACTTCGTGACGAACCGCGTGCCCGCCGATCTCGCGTCGGAGCTGTCGAAGTACGACGTGCGCTTCACCGGCGCGGAGGAAGGCTCGCTGCTGCGCGACGTTCTCTCCTGGACGCTGCCGGTGCTGCTGTTCTTCGGCCTGTGGGCCTTCTTCTTCCGGCGCGTGGCGGGCGAATCCGGCATCGGCGGCGGCCTGATGTCCGTCGGCAAGAGCAAGGCGAAGATCTACGCCGAGACGGACACCAAGGTCACGTTCGACGACGTCGCCGGAGTCGACGAGGCGAAAGACGAGCTCAAGGAGATCGTCGCGTTCCTCAAGAACCCCAAGGAATACGGCCGCCTCGGCGCGCACATCCCGAAGGGCGTGCTGCTGGTCGGCCCCCCGGGCACGGGCAAGACGCTGCTCGCGCGCGCGGTGGCCGGCGAGGCCGGCGTCCCCTTCTTCTCGATCAGCGGCGCCGAGTTCGTCGAGATGTTCGTCGGCGTCGGCGCGGCGCGGGTGCGCGACCTGTTCGAGCAGGCCCGCAAGAAGGCGCCGGCGATCATCTTCATCGACGAGCTCGACGCGCTCGGCCGCGCCCGCGGCGCTTTCCCGCTGCCCGGCGGCGGCCATGACGAGAAGGAGCAGACGCTCAACCAGCTCCTGTCCGAGCTCGACGGCTTCGATCCGACCGTCGGCCTGGTGCTGCTTGCGGCGACCAACCGGCCGGAGATCCTGGATCCCGCGCTGCTGCGCGCCGGCCGCTTCGACCGCCAGGTGCTGGTCGACCGGCCCGACCGCAAGGGCCGCGTGCAGATCGCCGCGATCTATCTGAGGAAGATCCGCCTGGCTCCGGACGTGACGGCGGATGCCGTGGCGGGGCTGACGCCGGGCTTCACCGGCGCCGACATCGCCAACCTGGTCAACGAGGCCGCGCTGGTCGCCACAAGGCGCAACGCGGCCATGGTGACCCTGGCCGACGTCACCGCCGCGGTCGAGCGCATCGTCGCCGGCCTGGAGAAGCGCAACCGCATCCTCAACCCGCACGAGCGCGAGACGGTGGCCTATCACGAGATGGGGCACGCGCTGGTCGCGCTCTCCCTGCCGGGCACGGAGACGGTGCACAAGGTGTCGATCATCCCGCGCGGCGTGGGTGCGCTCGGCTACACCATCCAGCGGCCGACCGAGGACCGCTTCCTCATGACCCGCGAGGAGCTCGAGAACAAGATGGCCGTGCTGCTGGGCGGACGCGCAGCCGAGAGCATCGTGTTCCACCAGCTCTCGACCGGCGCCGCCGACGACCTGGCCAAGGTCACCGACATCGCGCGCACCATGGTCACGCAGTACGGCATGTACGAGAAGCTGGGCAACGTCGCCTACGAGCGGCACCGCTCGCCCTTTCTCGGCACGCCGGCGATGGAGCCCTGGATGGAGCGCCACTTCAGCGAGGAAACCGCGCGCGAGATCGACTGCGCCGTGCGTCAGCTGGTCGACCAGGCCTTCGCCAAGGCGGTCGCCGTGCTGGAGCAGAAGCGGCCGATCCTCGAACGGGGAGCCGAGATGCTGCTGCGGCAGGAAACCCTGACCGAGGCGGAGCTCGCCGCGATCCTGGCGCCGAGCCCGCCCGTCGCCGTCGTCGCCGGTCGCGACACGTCGGGCTGAGGTCGCCGCGGCCCGCCCGACGCCCCGGCGGGCTCAGTCGCCGGTATGGGCCTTGAGCCCGCGCCGGGCGAGCGATTCCCATGCCTGTTCGGGCGTGTCGGCAAACTCGAACAGCTTGAGGTCCTCCGGGTCGATCGCGCCCTCTTCGACCAACGCGTCGAAGTCGATCACGCGCCGCCAGTAGGCCTCGCCATAGACCACGATCGGCACCGGCGGCGCCTTGCGCGACTGCACCAGCGTCAGGATCTCGAACAGCTCGTCGAACGTGCCGAAGCCGCCGGGGAAGGCGACCAGCGCGTTGGCCCGCATCGCCAGGTGCATCTTGCGCATGGCGAAATAGTGAAATCGGAAGGTCAGCGCCGGAGTCGTGTATGGATTCGGCTCCTGCTCCGTCGGCAGGGTGATGTTGAAGCCGATGCTGGGCGCGCCCGCATCATGCGCGCCGCGGTTGGCCGCCTCCATGATGCCCGGGCCGCCGCCCGTCGCGATCACGTTGTCGCGCCAGCGATGCTGCGGATGGGCGCTGCCGCCGCGCTCGGACGCGATGCGGCCGAATTCGCGCGCGGCCGCGTAGTATGCGCCGAGCCGCCCGCACCGCTCTGCATGGCGCCGCTGCTCGTCGCTGCGCGCCTCGGCCTTCAGCCGGGCGGCCTCCTCCGGGGAGACGACGCGCGAGCTGCCGAACACGATGATGGTCGACCGGATGCCCCAATCGCGCAGCAGGAGCTCGGCCTTGGCGTATTCGAGCGCGAAGCGGATGTCGCGCATCTCGTCGCGCAGAAGGAACTCGATGTCCTCGACCGGCAGGAGATAGCTGCGCGAGCGCTTCTGCGGACTGCTGTCGTTCATGGCGGGCCCGGCATGGTGGATCGACCCCCGATCCTACCGCATTTCGCGCTGGACCGTGTCCCAGACGACCGTGTTCTTGTGCATGCCCTTCAGCTTGCTGATCAGCCCGGGCACGTTGCTGACCTGGCCGCGCTCGAACTCGCCACGGTAGTGGATGACCAGGCTGTAGCCCTCGACCTCGATGTCGTTGATCTTGGGCCCACCCGCGGTCGACCGCACCCGCCAGTCCACCGACAAGGGCTCGCCGCCCTCACGCTCGATCCGCGTGTGCACCTTGGCGTCGCCGTTCGGCTGCATGCGGCCCTCGCTGGCCTTGAAACGGATGATCTGGATGTTTCCGAATCTTTCGATCGCGACCTCGATGACATGCGCGGCAAAGAGCTGGGTGAACTCCTGCTTGTCGTGCTGGGAGACGGTGCGCGCCATCCTGCCCAGCGTCTGCAGGGCGATGGCCTCGAAGTCGATCGCGTCGATCATGAGGCGCGCGAACTCGCGGTGGCGGACCGGTTCCTCGGCCTCGGTCGCCAGGACCGCCACCGCCCGGTCGCCCATCTTGTTGATGTAGCTGGTTGCCGCATCGGGCGTCAGCGCCGTGCCCTGGAGCGCGACGCCCGCCCAGGCCACCAGCGCCGCGATGCCGGAGGCGCCCAGGATGCGAATCGCGGTCGGACCGATCATGATCATGGGTTCCCGTACCAAGCCCGCCGCGGGCGGCCCGCGGCATGCAAATGGGATAGAATGCCGGCCGGTACCTCGCCTTGACCCATCTCAATTCCTGGGCGCCGGAAGGGCCGCCCTGTCGGGCGAGCGAGGACGGAGAGGGGGACAATCCGATGCCAGAACCGGCCCGGATCGGCGCAGCATTCCCATGACGCCGCTCGAGCTTTTCGGCGTCGCGGCGGTGACGGGGGCGCTCGCCGAGTTCGGCGACAAGACGCAGCTCCTCATGGCCTTGTTGTCGGCGCGCCTGAAGCGGCCCGGCGCGATCCTCGCCGGCCTGCTGTTGGCGACGCTGACGCACCGCCTGGCGGCCGGCGCCATCGCCGAATGGGCGTCGAGCGTCATCGCGGGCCAGATCCTGCAGACCGTGGTCGGCATCGGGTTCATCGCGCTGTCGGTCTGGGTGCTGGCGGCGTCCGAGGAAAGCATGATGCCGATCGCGGCGGACGAGTGGATCGAGAAGCTCGGGCCGTTCATGGCGTCGGCCGCGGCGTTCTTCCTGGCGGAGATCGGCGACAAGACCCAAATCGCGACCCTGGCCCTCGTCGCCCGGTTCGACACGCCCGTCGTCGTGGGGCTGGGGACGACCTGCGGCCTGCTGGTCGCATCCCTGCCCGTCCTGGTGCTGGGCCGCTTCGTCGGCAACCGCCTGCAAATGCGGGTCGCCAGCCTGGCATTGGCGATCATTCTCGCCATCATGGGCGTGATGACCTTCATGGGCATGGCCGGCTGGCGTTAACGAACGTCCGGGCAACGGAATGCCGCCGCCGGCGCTGATTCAGATCAATGCGCCGCACCCGGGCCGGCCCGATGCTCCGGTCGACCCGCGCGGCAAAAGACCCCGGGGAAGGAGATCGACCATGACCGACAAGAGCAAGGACATCTGGGTGCTCATCGCCGACGGCATGCGCGCCCGCATTCTGAAATGGGACGGTCGCGACCACTTCGCCCCGGCGATGAGCCACGAATTCTACGACCCGCAGGTGCACGGCTACAGCCGCGACTTGAAGAGCGACACGCCCGGCCGGGCGTTCGACAGCATGTCGAGCACGCGCCATGCGCTGCAGCCCCGGCACGACCCGCACGAGCTGGAAAAGGAGCGGTTCAGCCGCGGCGTCGCGGCGGTCGTCGACGACGCCGCCCAGCGCAAGGCTTTCGAGCAGCTGATCCTGGTGGCGCCGCCGAAGACGCTCGGCGCGTTGCGCGCCGCCCTCGGCCCGGCCGCCCGCAGCCGCGTGAAGGGCGAGATCCACAAGGACCTGATCCACACGCCGTCGCACCAGCTTGCCGATCACCTGCGCGACCTCGCGCAGGCGTGACGGCTCCCCGGTGCCGCCGATCCGCATGTGGCCGGGCGCGGCCGGGGACGAGGACGAGGAGATGGTATTCCGCGACCGCGTCGATGCCGGGCGGCGCCTCGCCGAGCGATTGCTCGCCTATCGCTCGCAGGATCCGGTCGTGCTTGCGTTGCCGCGGGGCGGCGTCCCGGTCGGATTCGAGATCGCACAGGCGCTGCAGGCGCCGCTCGACCTCGTGCTGGTGCGCAAGATCGGCTCGCCCTGGCAGCCGGAGCTGGCGGTCGGCGCCATCGCCGACGGCGAGCACCCCTGCCAGGCCGTCAACCGCGAGATCGTCGAGGAGCTCGGCATCGGCGAGGACTACGTGCGCAAGGAGGCCCAGCGCCAGCTGGCCGAGATCGAACGGCGGCGGGCCCTCTACCTGGCCGGCCGGCCGCCCGTGGCACTCGCCGGCAAGACCGCCATCGTCGTCGACGACGGCATCGCCACCGGCGCCACGGTCGAGGCGGCGCTCGGGTCGGTCCGGCGCCGCAGCCCGCGCGCGGTCGTCCTTGCCGTGCCGGTGGCACCGCCCGAGACGCTGACGCGGCTCAAGCCCCTGGTCGACGAGATCGTCTGCCTCGCCGCGCCGACCTTCTTCGGCGCCATCAGTGTGTTCTACCAGCACTTCCCGCAGCTGCAGGACGACGAGGTCATCGACCTGCTGCGCCGCGCCAATCCGCCCGCCGACGAGGCGGCCAAGGCGGAGCAGCCGTAGTGCGTGCCGCGCGCAGCCGACGGCTGCTTCGATGCGGCTTGCTGCTGCTGGCCTTTTGCGCCTGGGGCGCGGCCCAGAGCGCCGAGGCCGCGTGCGAGCGGTCCACGCGAGAGATCGCGCGCTGGCGGGAACTCGATGCGCTTAATACACAGTACCGACAGTCCACCGGGAGCGACAAACCCGATGCACCCGAGCCGGAGGTGGAAGAATACGCCGTCCACCTGGGCCATCTGCTCGGGCGTCAGGCGCTGAACCTCGAGAACCGCCGCGACCGCCAGGAAAAGTTCGACTGCCTTCTCCAACTTGCCGAGAATCTCGTGCAGCTTCAGATTATGGCGGAGCCCGAGCGGGGCGCCGGCGCGACGCGCCTGTTCCGCGAGGCTCTCCTGGGCGCGCTCGATGATTCGGCGCTGCGCCGCTACGGCGTGGATCCCGGCCGAAAATTTCCCTCGATCTTCACGGATCCCCTCCTCGGCCGATGGATCTGGCAATGCTCGCCGGACGTCGGCATCGTGGTCTCGGAGTATGCCGAGCGGACCTACCGCTGCGCGCGCGTCGGCCCGCCGACGCGGCTCAGCATCAAGAACTGCTGGATGCGCCAGGTCGCCGAGAACGGGTACTACATGAGCTTCGACCTCGACATCGCCCCGGGGATCAAGGTCGAGGGTCCCGCGCACGAGGACATCTATCTCGAGCTCTCGGGCGACCGGCTCGCCAGCCCGGACCAGCGCTTCGTCTATCTGCGGGCGCCGGCGCCGTAGTCCGCACGGCCGCTCATCAGTCCGGCCCGGGCACCGTGATGCAGGCGCAGTCGGCCAGCTGGCTGACCTTGTGCGACACGCTGCCCAGGAGCAGCCCCTTGATCGCGCCCAGGCCGCGCCGGCCCAAGGCGATGAGGTCGACCTTGCGCTCGTCGGCGATCTTCAGAAGGCTGTCGGCGGGGTCCCCGACGACCGTCAGCGTCTCCACCGCACCGGCGCCACGGCCGCGCGCCCGGGTTGCCGCAGCGGCGACGATCTCGTCTGCCGCGCCCTGCAGCAGCTCCCTCTCGGTAACGCGCAGATGCTCCAGCTGCTCGTAGGAGCGGAGCTCCTCGGGCACGCGGTCCAGGCCGACATGCCTGATCACGTTGACGATGATCAGCTTGGCGCCGAGCTTGGCCGCGATCTCGGCGGCGAGGTCGATTGCCGCGTTGGCGTGCGTCGAGCCGTCCGCGGCCACAAGGATCGTCTTCAGCATGGTCTGCTCCCGTCTTGCTTGGCCCAGGCCGGCGCCTCAGCGGCCGACGAGGTGATGCTTGCCCAGCACCACCACGGTGCTGGCCTGCGCGCCGTGCGCGCTTTCGCGCTCGGCCACGACCAGGCGCACCTCGGCGCCCGCTTCCAGCTTGTCGAAATCGCCTTCCGCGACGCTGTTCTTGTGGAAATAGATCTCGCCCTGCGGCGTATCGATGAAGCCGTAGCCCTCGTGCGGGAACAGGCGCGCGACCTTGCCGTGCACCGGCACCTCGTGCTGCTTCGTGTCGCCGCGCCAGGTCCGGGCGTGATCCTCCAGCAGCCGGCGCGCGGCGTCGAAGGAGTCGCGGATCGCGACGTACACGTCCTCGTGCGCGTGGTTCTGCGGACCGCTGTGCGTCACGGCGATCTCGCCGCTCGGCACCCGGAAATCGATCCGCACGTTGTAGAGCTTGCCCTTGTGCTTGTGCCGGTGCGGCGCCTCGACCACCACCCGGCCGGAAATGATGCGGTCGAAGAACCGCTCCAGCTTCTCGGCGCGGTCGCGGATGGCGGCCTCGATGGCCGGAGAAGGGTCCATGTTGCGGAAAGTGATCTGCAGGGGAAGTTGCATGACTCCGTTCGCTCCTGTCGGAAACGGCCTGTCGGCCTGCCCGATCACCCCGATACCAGCCCGGCAGCCCGGCCGCCTTGATCTAAATTAATGCCATGTCGGCGATCCGGCGACAGCCGGCCATGCCTGCGGCAGGCTCCGCCCCGGCAAAGATGACCTGGATCAATGCGGGCCGGGCGAGGCCGACCTATGAAGCGGGTGTCACCGAGAAACCGCTTGCGGAGGACAACATCATGGCAGCGACGCCAAGAGCGCGCCGGGCGGCGCAAGACATCGGGCCGAATCCGTTCGCCCAGGTCGAGGGGTTCGGCAACATGGCCACGTCCCTCGCGGCCGCCAGCCAAGCCTATATGAACGCCGTGGGCAAGTGCCAGGGCGAGATCTGCAGCTTCGTGACCAAGCGCCTGACGAACGACCTGGAGCACGGGCGCAAGCTGGCGGAATGCAAGGACTGGCACCAAGCGGCAGCGATCCAGCAGCAGTGGCTGAGTCAGGCGGTCGAGGACTATGTCAGCGAGGGCCAGAAGCTGATGCAGATGACCACGCAGGCCGCGACCACGGGACCGGACACCCGCTGAACCGGTGGCGACCAGCCGGGCGCGGGAGACGGCGATGACCGGCAAGAGCGGATCGCTCTTCGACGAGACCGTGCAGCTGACGCATCTCTGGCTCAAGGAGCTGATGCAGGATCTCGGCTGGGACGACCGTCACCGCGCCTATCTAGGCCTGCGCGTGACGCTGCACGCTCTGCGCGACCACCTGTCGGTCGAGGCGGCGGCGAAGCTCGGCGCCCAGCTTCCGATGCTGGTCCGCGGCTTCTACTACGACGGCTGGCATCCGGCGCACAAGCCGGCGAAGGACAAGAACGTCGAGGCGTTCCTCGCCGCGATGGAGCAGGGCTTCCGCCAATCGCCGACGGACCAACCGATCGATCCGGCGGCGGTGGCGACGGCGGTGTTCCGGCTGCTCGACCGGCACGTCACCCAAGGCGAGTGCGACCACGTGCGCCAGAGCCTCCCTAAGGCGTTGCGGGCGCTATGGTCGAGCGGCAAAGCGGCAAGACCCGACATCGTGCCGATGTAGCCGGTGGTCCGGCCGGGGATCTGGCTGGCGCCGCCGCGCAATCGGGGGCGTGACATTACTCCGATCAGCGGCCCGGCTTGCAGCGATCGAGGAAGTCGTCGATGACCCTCGCCAGCGTAGGCGCGCCGGCATCGGCGTAGGCGTAGTGCGCGCGCAGGACCGGCTTGCCGATCCGGATCAGCGCCGCGAGATCGAGCGGCGTCGCCGAGATCACGATGTCCGCGTCCGCGGCATCGAGCGTGTCGGCCAGCGCCCGCAGCTGCGCCGCGTCGTAGCCGAGCGCGGGCAGGACCGGCCCGATATGCGGATACTGCTCGAAGGCGGCCCGGATCGCCGGCGCCGCGACCATCCGCACGTCCACCGGCTCGGCGCCGGCGGCGCGCGCGGCGGCATAGCCCGCGCCGTGCGCCATGCCGCCATGAGTGATGGTCGGGCCGTCCTCGACCACGACGACGCGGCGGCCGCGGACACGCGTCGCATCATCGAGACGGACCGGGGACGCGGCGCGCAGGATCGACGCGCCCGGCTTCATCCGCCGCAGCGCCGCTTCCATGCGCGCCACCGCTCCCGGCTCGGCCGCATCGACCTTGTTGACGATGACGGTGTCGGCCATCAGCAGCGCCGTCTCGCCCGGATGATGCGTGTCGAGCTGGTCCGGGCGCAGCGCATCGACGACGCAGAGATGCAGGTCGGGGCGGAAGAACGGGAAGTCGTTGTTGCCGCCGTCCCAGACGACGACGTCGGCCTCCTGCTCGGCGGCCTTGAGCACGGCGGCGTAGTCGACCCCGGCGAAGACGACGTGGCCGGCGGCGATGTGCGGCTCGTATTCCTCGCGCTCCTCGTTGGTGCATTGCGCGCGCTCGAGATCGGCCGCCGAGGCGAAGCGCTGGCAGCGCTGCCGCGCGAGGTCGCCGTACGGCATGGGATGGCGCACGGCCACGACGCGCCGGCCACGCGCGGCGATCAATCCGGCGATGTGGCGCGACACCTGGGACTTGCCGCAGCCCGTCCGCACCGCCGATACCGCGACGACCGGACGGCTGGAGGCCAGCATCGTGCGCCGCGGTCCCAGCAGCTCGAAATCCGTCCCGGCCGCCAGCGCCCGCGCGGCCAGGTGCATGACGCTCGCATGCGTCACGTCGCTGTAGCTGAACACGACGCGGTCGACGCCGGACCGCCGGCAGAGATCCTCGAGCCCCGCTTCGGGCACGATGGCGATGCCGTCGGGATAGAGGAAGCCGGCGAGCGCCGCCGGGTAGCGCCGGCCCGCGATGCCGGGAATCTGGGCCGCCGTGAAGGCGACCACCTCGACCGCCGGGTCGTCGCGATAGACCGTGTTGAAGTTGTGGAAGTCGCGCCCCGCCGCCCCGACGATGACGACGCGCCGCCGCGCGCTGCTCATGCCGCACCTCTCATGGCGCCGACCGCGCCGACGCGATGGCGCGGTCGACCTCCGCCGCGAGCGCGTCGAGCGCCGGCGCGACCGTGACGGGGTAGGCCGTATCGGGCACGAGCCGCCGCAAGCCGGGCGGCAATCGCGCCAGGTCGCCCGCGCAGCGCGCGCGTATCGTCGCGAGCGGCTCGGGCTGCGACAGCCGCCGGCCGCCGCGCATCATTCCCACGATCAGGCGCTCGCCGGGCTGGGCGTCGTCGGCCAGGGTCAGCACGTCGCCCCGCATGACCTCGCCGCCCGCCTGCCGGAACACCTGCTTGCGCCCGGGCCAGGTCGCCTTGCCGGCCGAGAGCTTGCGGCGGGCGACGCCGGCGTATTCCTGCAGCTTGAAGGCGCAGTCCAGCGCCGGCGCGTCCTCGGACGTGGTGAGTGCCGTGCCGACGCCGAAGCCGTCGATCGGCGCGCCGCCCTCGAGCATGCGGGCGACCGCCGTCTCGTCGATGCCGCCGCTGGCGAAGATCGTCACGTCGCGCAAGCCGCCGTCGTCGAGGATACGCCGCACGTCCCTGGACAGCGCCAGCAGGTCGCCGCTGTCCAGCCGCACGCCCTTGAGCGCGATGCCCTGCTGCCGCAGCCACGGCGCCAGGGCGACGACGCGGCGCGCGCCTTCCAGCGTGTCGTAGGTGTCGATCAGCAGCACCAGGTTGTCCGGCCGCGACAGGGCGAACGACTTGAACGCGGCGGTCTCGCTGTCATGCGCCTGGATGAAGGAATGCGCCATTGTGCCGAACACCGGGATGCCGAAGGCCTCGGCCGCCGCCACCGTCGCCGTGCCGGTGAAGCCCGCGATAAAGGCGGCCCGCGCCGCGAACAGCCCGGCCTCGGCACCGTGCGCGCGCCGCAGCCCGAAGTCGACCAGCGTCTTGCCCGGCGCCTGCAGCACGATGCGCGCGGCCTTGGAGGCGATCAGCGACTGGAAATGCAGCAGGTTGAGGATGCGCGTCTCGACCAGCTGCGCCACCGGCAGCGGCGCGGTGATCCTGACGATCGGCTCGTTGGCGAAGAACACGCGTCCCTCGGGCATGGCATCGACGTCGCCGTCGAACCGCAGCCCGGCGAGATAGGCAAGGAAGCTGTCGCTGAAGCGCCGGGTCGATCGCAGCCACTCCAACTCGGCCGGCCCGAAGCGGAGGCCTTCGAGGTAGCCGAGCACCTGCTCCAGCCCGGCCGCGACCAGGAAGCCGCGTTGCCGCGGCAGCTTGCGCACGAAGAACTCGAACGCGGCGGGCGCCGTCATGCCGCGGTCGAGATAGGCCTGCATCATGTTGAGCTGGTAGAGGTCGGTCAGCAGCGGCGAAACTGCCGGCGCGATCCGTTCGCCCCGCGCCTCGCGTGCTGCGTCGTCATGGCTGACCATCGCTGCCGGCCCCCGAAGCTTCCAGGCCGCGCCTGTTGCCACGACCGCGTCCCGATCACCCCGTTCGTGCCACCGCGGCGCCGGGCGGGCGTTGATCCAGGTCAAGCATGGCGCGGCGGCATGACCTGGATCAAGGCGCGCGACCCGGACAGGCGCGACGCTCGGCCATCCGGCCAGTCCCAGCCAGGGCCGGAGCCGCAGGGTGATGACGACGGACGCCACGAGGTCACTGGATCGGCCGGAACCGGGGGTGGAGGCGAAGCTCGCCTTCCTGACGCGGTCGGACGCGTATCCGGACCGGCCCCCGCGCGTCGACGTCATCGAGACCCATCTTTCCTGGGTCTTCCTCACGCCCGACCGCGCCTACAAGCTCAAGAAGCCGGTGACGCACGAGTTCGTCGACCTGGCGAAGCTCGAGCAACGCGAATGGAACTGCCGCGAAGAGCTGCGCCTGAACCGCCGGCTGGCCCCCGACGTCTATCTCGCCGTCGTTCCCCTCACCTTCAGCGAGGCGGCGGGCCTCGCGCTCGACGGCGACGGCGGGCCGGTCGACTGGCTCGTGCTCATGAAGCGCCTGCCGCTCGACGCCACCTTGCACGAGCGCCTCATCAGCGGCGTGGCCGTGCGCGACGATATCGATCGGATCGCCGCGCGCCTGGCGGTGTTCTACCGCGACGCCGACCGCGCGGCGATCAGGCCGGGCGAGTACGTGCGGCGCTTCCGCCAGCACATCGGCCACGAATGCGACCGGCTGCTGGTTCCCTCGCTCGGGCTGCCGCCCGACCGCATCTTCGCGCTCCGCAACCGGGCGCTCGGCTTCCTTGACGGCAATGCCGAGGCGCTGCGCCGACGCGCCGAGGAAGAACGCATCGTCGAGGCGCACGGCGACCTGCGGCCCGAGCACGTCTTCCTGCTGCCCGAGCCCGTCATCATCGATTGCCTGGAGTTCAACCGGAAGCTGCGCCTGCTCGACCCGGTGGAGGAACTCGCCTACCTGGCGCTTGAATGTGCCCATCTTGGCGCGGCCTGGGTCGGGCAGGCCCTGTTATCCGCCTACCGCGCCGCCAGCGACGACCCGGCGCCGGAGCTCCTGGTGCCGTTCTACCAGTGCTGCCGGGCCCTCTTGCGCACCAGGCTTGCCATCGCGCATCTCGCCGATGCTGTCGTGCGCGATCCTGCGAAATGGCGCCGGCAGGCCTTCGCCTATCTCGAGCTCGCCGAGCGCTGCGCCGAACGCCTGCCAGCCCGACCGGTCGATTGATCGCCGTTTCGGATCAATTTCTCCGATCTTTGCTCTTGTTGCCGGCCGACTTCGCCTCTTAGGTGCCGCACCCGATGTGTCGCGGGTCGATGCGAAGCCGTCCGCGTTCTGGACCAAGGACCGTCTGCTGTCGACCGCCGCCCGGCGGGCGTGGCTGGGCCCGGATCTGCGGCCGATCACGGAGCCGGCGACGTGGCCGGTCGGACGCTAGCGCGCGCCCGGCCGCCGATGCGCCGCGAGACGCTCGACTAGTCCGCGCTGTGGTTGCGATAGATCGCGTCGGCCCTTCGCCTTGCCGAGGAACATGCCATGCGTAGCCGCGACCAGGACGCGCGTGGCGCCGGCGTCGCGGCAGGCCTTGGCGGCGATGCGGACGGTCGTGCCGGTGCCGATCAGGTCGTCGATGATGATCGCGGTGCGCGCCTTGACGTCGCCGACCAGCGTGCCGCCGCTGACCACGCCGCCGGCGCGCTGCTTGTCGACGAAGGCCGAAGACGGCTCGCGCCCGATCGCCCCGGCCAAGGCCGTGCGCAGCTGCGCCGCGCGCTTGGCGCCGCCGATGTCGGGCGACACCACGGCCACGTCGCCGCCGCTCAAGAGCGGCTTCAGGTGGTCGGTGAACAGGCCGATCGCCTCGAGATGGTCGGTCGGGCGCCGGAAGGCATTCTGGAACGCGGCCGGGTTGTGCGCGTCCATCGTCATCACCTTGTCCGCGCCGACGGCCTCGAACATCTCCGCCACGTACTTGGTGGTGACGGGATCGCGCAGCTGCGTCTTGCGGTCCTTGCGCGCGTAGCCGAGATAGGGAACCACGGCGGTGACGCGCGCCGCCGAGGCGTCTTTCAGGGCGCCGATGAAGAACAGCAGCCGGCACAGCTTGTCGTTCACGCTCTCGCCGGGACCGGAATAGAGCGACTGGACCACGTAGACGTCGTGGCCGCGCACGCTGACCAGCGGCCGCGTCTTGTGCTCGCCGTCCTCGAACGCGCGCTCCTCCATCGGGCTCAAGGGAATCTCGAGATGCCCGCTGACGCGCTCGCCGTAATCGCGCGACGCGGCCAGCGCGAAGACCTGGATGGCTCCGGATTCGCTCATGCCGGGGATAACGCCAGATGCGGCGTCGCGTCGCCTTGATCTGGGTCAAGGCCGGCGAATCCCCGCTCCCCTAGCCTTCCCGCCATGCCGGTGCACAATGCCGAAATCGCCAGCGTCTTCCGCGAGATCGCCGACCTGCTCGACCTCGAGCAGGCCAACCCGTTCCGCATCCGCGCCTATCGCAATGCCGCCCGCACGGTCGAGGAGCTGGCGACCGACCTCGCCGAGCTGATCGCCGCCGGCAAGGAGCTGCCGCGGCTGCCCGGCATCGGCGCCGACCTGGCGGGCAAGATCCGCGAGATCGCCACCACCGGCCATTGCGCGACGCTCGACCAGCTGCGCAAGGCCGAGCCGCCCGGGCTGGTCGAGTTCCTGACCCTGCCCGGCCTGGGTCCGAAGCGCGCCAAGGCGATCTACGACGAGCTTGGCGTGCACACGCTCAACCAGCTCCATCGGGCGGCCAAGGATCACCGCCTGCGGCAGGTCGCGGGCCTGGGCGAGGCGACCGAGCGGCGCATCATCGAGGCGATCGAGGCACGCGCCGGCAAGCCGGTCCGCCACAAGCTCTCGGTCGCCGCTAAGATCGCCGACAGCCTGGTCGCCTTGCTCAGGGGCGCGCCGGGCGTGCGCACGGTCGAGGTTGCCGGCAGCTACCGCCGCTCCAAGGAGACGGTGGGGGATCTCGACATCCTGGTCGGCGCGGACAAGGTCAACGAGGTGATGGACCGCTTCACGCGCTATGACGAGGTCGCCGAGGTCATGGCGCGCGGCCCGACGCGCGCGACGGTCATGCTGCGCTCGGGCATGCAGGTCGACCTGCGCCTGGTGCCCGACGAGGTGTTCGGCGCCGCGCTGGTCTATTTCACCGGCAGCAAGGCGCACAACATCGCGATCCGCCGCCGGGCGCAGGAGCGCGGCCTCAAGATCAGCGAATACGGCGTCTTCCGCGGCACGCGCCGGATCGCAGGCAGCACCGAGGAGCAGGTCTACCGCGCCATCGGCCTGCCCTGGATCGCGCCGGAGCTGCGCGAGGACCAGGGCGAGATCGCCGCCGCCGAGGCCGGCGCGCTGCCTGTGCTGGTCAAGCTCGCCGACCTCGCCGGCGACCTGCACTGCCACTCCCGCGCCACCGACGGGCACAACACGATCCGCGAGATGGCCGAGGCGGCGCGCGCCATCGGGCTGTCATACATCGCCATGACCGAGCATTCGCGCCACCTGACGGTCGCGCACGGGCTCGATCCCCGCCGCCTGCTGCGCCAGATCGACGAGATCGACCGGCTGAACGAAAACCTGTCCGGCATCACGATCCTGAAAGGCATCGAGGTCGACATCCTGGAGGACGGGCGGCTCGATCTTCCCGACGACGTGCTCGGCCGCCTGGACCTCGTGGTCGGCGCGGTGCACAGCGCCTTCAACCTGTCGCGGGAACGGCAGACGAAGCGCGTCCTGCTGGCGATGGACCACCCGCACTTCACGATCCTGGCGCATCCGTCCGGGCGTCTGATCCCCGAGCGCCAGCCCTTCGACCTCGACATGGCCGCGGTCGTCCGCCACGCCAAGGCGCGAGGCTGCTTCCTCGAGCTCAATGCCCACCCCGACCGGCTCGATCTGCTGGATACGCATTGCCGCATGGCGAAGGAGGCGGGCGTGCTGGTCGCCATCAGCTCCGATGCGCACCGCACCTTCGATTTCGCCAATCTGCGCTTCGGCGTCGGCCAGGCCAGGCGCGGCTGGCTCGAGCGGGACGACGTGCTCAACACGCGCCCGCTGGCCAGGCTGCGGACGCTGTTGAAGCGCACGATGTAGCTGCCTACATCGGTTGCCGCGCCGCGCGGCGAGCCGGTTGACACATATCAATGAATGCAGAACCGCCGCCGGCTAGCTTACATGCCCCGACCGGGTATCGCGTCTACTTTAGGAGGAACTGACCATGGCTGAAGCCGCCACCAAGTTGGCCGTCAAGACCGAGAAGAAGGAAGCCGCGCCGGCGCCGCGCGAGTGGCAGCCGTTCGAGACTCTTCGCCGGGAAATTGACCGGCTGTTCGAGAATTTCCACCGCACGTCCTGGGTTTCGCCCTTCGGTCGCGCCAGCTTCGAGCTCGAGCCGTTCTGGCGCCGCGAGTTCAGCTTCGGCGCCGTGCCCGCCGTCGACATCGTCGAGAAGGACAAGGCCTACGAGATCACGGCCGAGCTGCCGGGCATGGACGAGAAGAACGTCGAGGTGACCTTCTCCGAGGGCATGCTGACGATCAAGGGCGAGAAGCAGGAGGAGAAGGAAGAGAAGAAGAAGGACTACTACCTGTCGGAGCGCCGCTACGGCTCGTTCCACCGCTCGATGCGCGTGCCGGAGGGGATCGACGCCGACAAGATCGAGGCCGGCTTCAAGAAGGGCGTCCTCACCGTCACGCTGCCGAAGACGGCCGAGGCGCAGAAGAAGGAAAAGAAGATCGCCGTCAGCTCCAAGTAGCGCGGTCCGACGCCGAGGCGCGTGCGGCAGCACGCGCCCGGCCCGCCGTTGCCGGCATGGTCACGCGCGCAGGGAGCCGTCGAGCAGGCTCTTGCGCAGCATCATGTGGACGCCCTTGTTGCCGTCCACCGTCTGCGTCACGCGCAGGTCGCCCGCCAGCGAGCACAACATATAGGCCTGCTCGCGCGTCAGCCTGGTCAACCGCGTCACGTGCAGGATCATCTCGCGGGTCGCCTGCTTGGCCGCGTCGTCGAGGTCCTCGTCGAGGCCGATCGAGATCAGGTGCTCCTGCGTCTCGGCGAATGGCCACGCGAGCCTCAGGTCCTTGCGCACGGTCAGACGGAAGGTGCCGCGCATGCCGGTCTCGAGCGCCGTGATGCAGACCTCGCCGTCGCCCTGCACGCCGTGGCCGTCGCCGGCCGAGAACGACGCGCCCGGCACGAACACCGGCAGGTAGACCTTGGCGCCGACGCGGAACTCCTTGTTGTCCATGTTGCCGCCGAAGGCACGCGGCACGATGGTCGACAGCCGCCCCCAGGACGGCGCGGGCGCCGTCGCCAGCACGCCGAAGAACGGATCGAGCGGGATGTCGAGCCCGGGCAGCATGTGCACGATGCCCGCCTGCGCCTCGATGCGCGCATGGATCATCGCCGGTTCCGGAAAATCCTCCGGGATCGTGCCGCGCAGCGGCATGATCGCCACATAGCCCCAGTCCATCCAGGGCCGGATGTCGAGGATCTCGATCTCCAGCACGTCGCCCGGCACGGCACCGCCGACGGCGATCGGCCCGGAGAGGAAATGCGTCGCCGGCCCGGGCGGAAGCCTCGCCATGGCCTCCGCGAGGATCGGCGGCACCTCGAACGCGGGATCGCTCGGCAGCCGCGCCGGCGAGAAGGCCGGCAGCGCATGCAGCGTCACCGTGTCGCCCGATGCGACCTCGAGCACCGGCTTCTGGGCGGCGTCGAAATAGCCCCACACCATGGTCTCGGGCGTTAAGGGCAGCTCGTGGTGGGTGCTCATCGGTTCCCCCGGCGTCGGCACGGCGCCGAGGTTGCCGGCAGGCGCCGCGAAAGTCTATCGCGCCTTGAGGCGCGGGTCGGCGAACAGCCGTCCCCAGCCGCGCACCCGGTCGGGCGCGACGCCGGCGAGCAGCAGGCTTTCCCACACGACCGTGGCGACCGAATCGTAGATCGGCAGGTCCAGCGCGCGCTCCAGCGCGTCGACCAGGGGCGCGCCTGCCATGTTGGTGCAGACGATGGCGACCGCGTCCGGCCGGGCGCGCGCGACCGTCCGCACCATCTCGTCGATCGCCGCCGCGTCGACCGCGGCGAAGGCGAAGTTCTCCGACACGTCGAGGTGCCGCTCGGCGACGCAGGCGATGCCGGCGGCGCCGAGGTTGGCCTCGATCCGCGCCTGCACGTCGCCGCGATAGGGCGTCACCAGCCCGATGCGCGAAGCGCCGGTGCGCGCCAGGATCCGGCGCAGGGCCAGCATCGAGGTGCAGGCCGGCTTGGCCGTGGCCTCGCCGATGCGCGCGACCAGCCGCTCGTCGCGATCGAGCCCGAGCCACGCGGCCGACGTGCCGTTCCAGCCGATCACGTCGACCCGCGCATCGGCCAGCAGTCGTGCCGCGCCCAGCATCGGCGCGTCGTCGAACTGCGCCAGCGCCGCGGGCGCCAGCGAGATCTCCGTCACCGGGAAGCGCGAGAAATGCGCCGTGACGCCGGGCACGCCCGCGAGCATCGCCGCGGTGACTGGCTCCAGCACCGTGTTGGACGACGGCGTCAGCATGCCGAGACGGATGGCGGCGGACATCGGCGCGATTCTCCCCTAACGTCGCCGGGCGGCGATGATACGCCGAAGGGAGGCCCGGCATGGCGGAATTCGATCTCGTGCTGCGCGACGCGCGGATCGGCACGGCCAGCGACCTGTTCCGCGGCGATATCGGCGTGCGCAACGGCCGTATCGCCGCGCTCGGCGACGGGCTGGGCAAGGGCGCCGAGGAGATCGACGCGCGCGGGCGCCTGGTCCTGCCCGGCGGGATCGATGCGCATTGCCATCTCGACCAGCCGACGGGCGACGGCTCGGAGATGGCCGACGACTTCGCCAGCGGCACGCTGTCGGCCCTGTGCGGCGGCACGACGACCGTCATCCCCTTCGCCTGCCAGGTGAAAGGACGCGGCCTGCGCGAGGCGGTCGAGGATTATCACCGCCGCGCCGACGGCAAAGCCGTCATCGACTACGCCTTCCACCTGATCGTCGCCGACCCGAGCGCCGGCGTGCTGGGCCAGGAGCTGCCGGCGCTGATCGCGGACGGCTATACCTCGTTCAAGATCTACATGACCTATGACGAGCTGAAGCTGAGCGACCGCCAGATCCTCGACGTGCTGGCGCTGGCGCGACGCGAGCGCGCCATGACGATGGTCCACGCCGAGAACGCCGACATGATCGGCTGGCTGACCGGCCAGCTCGAGCTCGCCGGCAAGACGGCGCCGAAATTCCATGCCGTCGCGCATGCCCGCATCGCCGAGCGCGAGGCGACGCATCGCGCGATATCGCTGGCCGAGCTGGTCGACGTGCCGGTCCTGATCGTGCACGTCTCGGGCCGCGAGGCCGTGGAGCACATCGCCCGCGCCCAGGCGCAGGGGCTGCGCGTGCTGGCCGAGACCTGCCCGCAGTACCTGTTCCTCACGGCGGACGATCTCGACCTGCCGGGAAACGAGGGCGCCAGGTGCGTCTGCTCGCCGCCGCCGCGCGACAAGGCCAACCAGCAGGCCATCTGGACCGGGCTCGCCAACGGCACGTTCAGCGTGTTCTCGTCCGACCACGCGCCGTTCCGCATGAACGACCCCAAGGGCAAGCTCGTCTGCGGCCCGGCCGCGCCGTTCTCGAGGATTCCGAACGGCATACCGGGCGTGGAGACGCGGCTGGCGCTGCTGCTGTCCGAGGGCGTGCTCAAGGGCCGCATCACCTTGCACCAATTCGTGGCGCTCACCGCGACCAATCCCGCGCGCATCTACGGGCTTGCCGGACGCAAGGGCTCGATCGCGATCGGGGCCGATGCCGATCTCGTGCTGTGGAGCACCGACCGCAGCGTGCGCATCGCCAACGCCAGGCTGCATCACAACGTCGACTACACGCCCTACGAGGGCATCGAGGTCACGGCCTGGCCCGACACGGTGATCGCCGGCGGCGAGATCCTGGTGCAGGCCGGCGAGCCGACCGGCGCGGCTGTCAAGGGGCGCGGCCGGTTCCTGCGCTGCGACCGGCCGGTCGAGGGCGCGCCCGCCTGAGCGCCGGACACCCGCGGACCCAAAGCATACCCGGCAGTGGGTTTCTACCCGCGCGCCTGCGCCTATGATGGCCGCACCAGCGACAAAGGAAGGTCGGTTCATGCCCGATGACCCGAAGCCGGCGGCGATGCGCCCGCGGGAACGCGCGCAGGCCTTCTGCCGCAAGTACAACCTGCAGCTTCCCATCCTCATGGCGCCGATGGCGGGCGCCTGCCCGGCGAGCCTGGCGGTCGCCGTGGCCAATGCCGGCGGCATGGGCGCGATGGGCGCGCTGATGACCAAGCCGGAAGGCATCGCCGAATGGGCCGCCGCCTTCCGCGGCCAGAGCAATGGCGGGTTCCAGCTCAATCTCTGGATCCCCGATCCGCCGCCCGTGCGCGACGCCGGCGCGGAAGCCGAAATGCGGCGCTTCCTGTCGCAATGGGGACCGCCGGTGGCGCCGGAGGCCGGCGACGCCAAGCCGCTGGATTTTGCCCAGCAGTGCGAAGCACTGCTGGCGGCAGGCCCTGCCGTCGTCTCGTCGATCATGGGCGTCTAT
This sequence comes from Alphaproteobacteria bacterium, assembly GCA_023150455.1. GTDB lineage: Bacteria > Pseudomonadota > Alphaproteobacteria > JAEULC01 > JAEULC01 > JAEULC01. The sequence continues at coordinate 22,261 of JAKLKW010000104.1, forward strand.
CCGCCCGAGATCGTGCGCCGGATGAAGGACCAGGGCATCGCCTGGTTCGCCTGCGCCACCACGCTCGCCGAGGCGCGCGAGGCCGTGGCAGCCGGCGCCGACGCCATCGTCGCGCAGGGCTACGAGGCGGGCGGGCATCGCGGCGCCTTCGACCAGGCCGCCGCCGAGCGCCAGGGCGTCGGGCTGTTCGCGCTGGTCCCGCGCCTGGCGGACAAGCTCGACGTGCCGATCGTCGCCACCGGCGGCATCGGCGACGGGCGCGGCGTCGCGGCGGCCCTTACGCTCGGCGCCAGCGCCGTGCAGATCGGCACCGCGCTGCTGCGCTGCCCGGAGGCGAAGACGAACCCGGCCTGGGCCGACGCGCTGGCCGAGCTCGAGCCGGAGCGGACCATGCCGACGCGCGCCTTCAGCGGCCGGCTCGGCCGCGCGATCGCGACCGACTATGCGCGCGCGGCGGCCGCACCCGACGCGCCGCTTCCCGCGCCCTACCCCGTGCAGCGCGGCCTGACCGCGCCGATGCGCGAGGCCGGCCAGCGCGACGGCGACGTCCACCGCATGCAGGCCTGGGCCGGGCAAGGCGCCGCCCTGGCCCGGCCCGCGCCCGCCGGCGACCTCGTGCGCCGCATCTGGGCCGAGGCCGAGGCGCTGCTGGGGTGATCGGGCGCGCCCGCGTGACGGACACCGCGCCGCATGACGAGGTCCTCGCGTTCTGGCGGCAGGCCGGGCCGGACCGCTGGTTCAACAAGGACGACGGCCTCGACGCGGCCTGCCGCCAACGCTTCGAGGCGCTCTGGCAGGACGCGTCGTCCGGGCGGCTGGCGGGCTGGGAGGCGACGCCCGACGGGGCGCTCGCGCTCGTCCTGCTGCTCGACCAGATGCCGCGCAACATGTTCCGCGGCACGGCCAAGGCCTATGCCTCCGATCCGGCGGCCCGCGAAGCGGCGCATCGCGCGGTCGCGCGCGGCTTCGACCGGCAGGTCGAGCCCGCGCTGCGGCGGTTCCTCTACTTGCCGTTCATGCATTCCGAGACGCTGGCCGACCAGGACCGGTCCGTCGCGCTGTGCGAAGCGATGGGCGATGCCGACGTGCTGAAATGGGCGCGGCACCACCGCGACATCATCGCGAGGTTCGGCCGCTTCCCGCACCGCAACGCCGTGCTCGGCCGCCGCGGTACGCCGGCCGAGGCGGCATTCCTCGCCGCGGACGGCGCGTTCAAGGGATAGGAACGCTCGGAGAGCCGCGGCCGGACGGCCGGCCGGCGCGCTCACTGCGGATCACCAATCGATCATGGCGCCGTCATCGATCCGTCACCGCCGGTCCGTAGCCTGCGCCTCGCCGTTCGTCGTGAACATGATCGCAGTCAGGAGGGGATCGTGCGCATCAACCGCCGTCGCTTCATCGTGACCTCGGGCGTCGCCGCCGGCGCCGCAAGCCTGCCGCGCTTCGCCATCGCCCAGGCCGACAACCGGCCGAGCATCACCATCGCCGTGCAGCAGATTTCCAACACCTCGACTCTCGAGGTGCTGCGCGAGCAGTCGAACGTCGGCGAACGTACCTTCTCGTTCCTGTTCGAGGGCCTGATCGGCCGCAACCTGATGGGCAAGATGGAGGCGGTGCCGGCGCTGGCCACGAGCTGGAAGCGGATCGACGACCGCACGGTCGAGCTGGCCCTGCGCAAGGGCGTGATCATGCACAACGGCGACGAGATGACCGCCGACGACATCGTGACCACCTTCAGCCGCGAGCGCATGTTCGGGCCGGACTACGACATCGCCAGCACCAAGACCCTGTTCGCCAACGTGCTGATCCGCGACAGCGTCGAAGGCAAGGCGCTGCCGCTGGAGGTGATGGCCGTCGCCAAGCGCAGCTGGCCGGCGCTGGTCAAGGTCGAGCCGGTCGACCGCTACACGGTCCGCTTCGTCAACCGCACGCCCGACGTGACGCTCGAGGGCCGCATCGCGCGCATGGGCAGCGAGATCATCTCGCACCGCGCCTTCGCCGACGCCAGGACCTGGGTCGAATGGGCGCGCAAGCCGGTCGGCACCGGGCCCTACAAGGTGCGCGCGTTCATCCCCGACCAGTCGCTGACGCTCGACGCGCACGACGAATACTGGGGCGGCAGGCCGCCGCTGAAGAGCGTCAAGCTGGTGGTCGTGCCCGAGGTGGCGACCCGCATCAACGGCCTGTTCGCCGGCCAGTTCGACTTCATCTGCGACATGCCGCCGGACCAGATCCCCGGCATCGAGAAGAACGCGAAGTTCGAGGTCCAGGGCGGGCTGATCGCCAATCACCGCCTGACCGTGTTCGACAAGCACCACCCGCAGCTGGCCGACCCGCGCGTGCGCCAGGCCTTCACCCACGCCATCGACCGCCAGGCGATCGTCGACAGCCTGTGGGCCGGCCGCACGCGCATCCCGCCGGGACTGCAGTGGGAGTTCTACGGGCCGATGTTCGTCGAGGGCTGGACCGTGCCGGCCTACGACCAGACGAAGGCGCGCGACCTGCTGAAGGCGGCCGGCTACAAGGGCGACCCGATCCCGTTCCGCCTGCTCAACAACTACTACACCAACCAGGTCGCGACCGCCCAGGTGCTGGTCGAGATGTGGCGCGCGGTCGGCCTCAACGTGCAGATCGAGATGAAGGAGAACTGGCAGCAGATCTTCGCGCGCAACACGCAGCGCGGCGTGCGCGACTGGTCGAACAGCGCGCCCTTCACCGACCCGATCTCCTCGATCGTCAACCAGCACGGGCCGCAGGGCCAGCAGCAGCAGGCCGGCGAATGGGCCAACGAGGAGATGAACAAGCTGTCGATCGCCCTGGAGACCGAGAGCGACATGGCCAGGCGCAAGGCGCAGTTCAAGCGCATGCTCGAGATCTGCGAGCGCGAGGACCCCGCCTATACCGTGCTGCACCAGAACGCCACCTTCACCGGAAAGCGCAAGGACATCGCCTGGAAGACCGCGCCGGCCTTCGCGATGGACTTCCGCGGCCACAATTTCCGCATGAGCTGACCCGGACCGCGCGATGCCGCCCGAGACTCCGCTCCTCGCGCTCGAAGGGCTCACGGTCGACTTCGACGCCGGCGGCCGCGTCGCGCGCGCCGTCGACGGCGTCGACCTGGCGGTCGGCCGCGGCGACGCGGTCGGCCTGGTCGGCGAATCCGGCTCGGGCAAGAGCGTCACCTGGCTCGCGGCGCTCGGGCTGCTGCCGTCGCGCGCGCGCGTCGCCGGCCGGGCGCGGCTCGACGGCGAGGACCTGGTCGCCGCGCCGCGCCGACGGCTCGAGGCGATCCGCGGCCGGCGCATCGCGATGATCTTCCAGGACCCGGCCAGCAGCCTGAACCCGGTGCACCGCATCGGCCGGCAGGTGGAGGAGGCGATCCGCCTGCACCGCGGCGCCGACGACGGCGCGGCGCGCGCCGAGGCGATGCGGCTGCTCGACCAGGTCGGCATCGCCGACCCGCGGCGGCGGCTCGACGACTATCCGCACCAGCTGTCCGGTGGCATGAACCAGCGGGTCATGATCGCGATCGCGCTGGCCGGCCGTCCCGACCTGCTGATCGCCGACGAGCCGACCACGGCGTTGGATGCGACGATCCAGGCGCAGATCCTGCGGCTGCTCGGCGACCTCCGCCGCGCGACCGGCATGGCGATGGTCCTGATCAGCCACGATCTCGGCGTCGTGTCGGAGAACGTCGACCGCGTGTGTGTCATGTACGCCGGCCGCGTGGTCGAGGAGGCGCCGGCCGACGCGCTGTTCGCCCAGCCGCGCCATCCCTACACGCAGGGCCTGCTGGCGGCGCTGCCCAGCCTGACCGGGCCGCGCCAGCGCCTGGCCGCCATCCCCGGCACGGTGCCCGAGCCGTGGAACCTGCCGGCGGGATGCAGCTTCGCGCCGCGCTGTCCGGCCGCGGCGGCGGAGTGCCTGCGCACGCGGACGCCGGGACTCGCCCTGACGCCGGAGCACGCCGTGACCTGCACGCGGGTGCTGGCGCTGCGCGGGTCGGTGTGGGACCGGCGGCAGGTCGCGGCGTGAGCGATCGGCCGCCCGCGCTTGCGCTGTTGGCGGCGGACGGGCTGACGCGGCACTACCGCGTGCGGCGGCCCGGCGCGATGTTCGGCCGGCGCGACCTGCTGCGTGCGGTCGACGGCGTCTCCTTCGCGATCCGGCCCGGGCAGACGCTGGGCCTGGTGGGCGAGTCGGGCTGCGGCAAGTCCACCACGGCAAAGCTGGTGCTGGGCCTCGCGCCCGCGACCGCCGGCACGGTCAGCTTCGACGGCGCGCCGCTGCCCGCGATCGGCACCGCCGCCTGGCGCGACCTGCGCCGGCGCATGCAGATGGTGTTCCAGGACCCGCTCGGCGCCCTCGACCGCCGCCTGGCCGTCGGCTGGCAGATCATGGAGCCGCTGCTGATCCACCGTCTGGCGGGCCCGCGCGACGCGCGCGAACGCGCGCGGGCGGTCATGGCCTCGGTCGGGCTGCAGCCGCATCACTTCGACCGCTATCCGCACGAGCTGAGCGGCGGGCAGCGCCAGCGCGTCGTGCTGGCGCGGGCGCTGATCACCGAGCCGCGCCTGCTGGTCTGCGACGAGCCGATCTCGGCGCTCGACGTGTCGATCCAGGCGCAGGTCGTCAACCTGCTGCTCGACCTGCAGGAGAAGCTCGGCGTCTCCTACCTGTTCATCAGCCACGACCTCAAGGTCGTGCGCCAAGTCAGCCACGACGTCGCCGTGATGTATCTCGGCCGCGTCGTCGAGCAGGGCGAGGCCGACGCGCTGTTCCGCGATCCGGTGCATCCCTACACCAGGGCCCTGGTCGCGGCGATCCCGTCGCCGGCGCTGGGCGGCGAGCGCCGGCGCGAGCGCATCGTGCTGAGCGGCGACCCGCCGAACCCGATCGCCGTGCCCGCGGGCTGCGCCTTCCATCCGCGCTGCCCCTGGGCCGTCGCCGACTGCAAGGCGGCGACCCCTGCGCTGCGGCCGATGCCGGACGGCCGGCTGGTCGCCTGCCACCGGGCCGAGGCCACGCCGGAATCACGGGCCGCGTGACGATGCTGAGCTTCATCGTGTCGCGCGCGGCGCGGGCGGCCATCACGATCCTGCTCGTGGTCGCGTTCGCCTTCGTGGTGATGCGGCTGTCCGGCGACCCGGCGCTGCTGATCCTGTCGGTCGACGCGCCGCCCGAGGCGATCGAGGCCTTCCGCAAGGCCTGGGGCCTGGACCGGCCGATCTGGGAGCAGTTCCTGACCTTCGCGACGCGCGCGCTGGCCGGCGATTTCGGCCGTTCCATGCGCGACGGGCGCCCGGCCCTGGCGCTGGTGCTGGAACGCGTGCCGGCGACGCTGGCGATCACGCTGCCGGCCCTGGCGCTGAAGCTCGCTCTGGGCATTCCCGCCGGCATCTTTGCCGCCCTCAACCGCAACTCCTGGGCCGACCGGGCGGCGATGATGGCCTCGGTCGCCGGTTTCACCATGCCGAGCTTCGTGCTGGCGCTGCTGCTGGTGCTGGTCTTCGCCGTCCAGCTCGGCTGGCTGCCCGCCAGCGGCAGCGACACGCCCTTGCATGCGGTGCTGCCGATCCTGACGCTGGGCACCGCCGGCGCCGCGATCATGGCGCGCTTCACCCGGTCGGCCATGCTGGAGGTGCTGGGCCAGCCCTATATCCGCGCCGCCTCGGCCAAGGGCCTGGGCTGGTGGCTGGTCGTGCTGCGCCACGCGCTGCCCAACGCCGCCATCCCGACGGTGACGATCATCGGCTTCATGGTCGGCAGCCTGGTCGCCGGCGCCGTGATCGTGGAAAGCGTGTTCGCGTGGCCGGGCATCGGGCGCCTGCTGGTGTCCTCGGTCGCCAATCGCGACCTTGCCGTGGTGCAGAGCCTGCTGATGGTGATCGCCGGCTGGATGGTGCTGGCGAACCTGGCGGTCGATCTCGCCTATGGCTGGCTCGACCCGCGCGTGCGCACCATCACGTCCAGGGCGGATTGAGGAACATGGCGATCCAGGACAGCCTGGGCGGCGCCGCGGTCGCGGCGCCCGCGCGGTCCGGCGCAAGGCGCGCCGGCCGCTTGTTGCTCGGCCTGCCGCCCGTCGTCGCGGTCTCGGTCGCGTGGCTGGCGCTGGCGCTCGTCGTCGCGGCCGGCGCCGATCTCCTCGCCCCCTACGCCTACAGCGCCCTCGACCTCAAGGCGCGGCTGAGCCCGCCGGTCTTCATGGGCGGCGGCTGGGCGCATCCGCTCGGCACCGACGAGCTCGGCCGCGACGTGCTGTCGCGCCTGATCGTATCGGTCCGCATGAGCCTGCTGATCGCGCTGTTCGGCACGATGATCGCCGCCGGGCTCGGCACCGTGCTGGGGTTCCTGGCGGCGCATTTCCGCGGCCGGGTCGAGGCGCTGATCCTGGTGCTGATCGATTTCCAGGCCGGCATGCCCTTCATGATCATCGCGCTGTCGGTGCTCGCCTTCTTCGGCAACAACCTGGTGCTGTTCATCGTGCTGATGGGCTTCCACGCCTGGGAGCGCTATGCCCGCATCGCCCGCGGCCTGACCCTGGCGGCGAACGAGCAGGGCTACGCCGCCGCCGTGCGCCAGCTCGGCGCGACGCCGCTCAGCGTCTACGGCCGGCACGTGCTGCCGAACATCGCCTCGACCCTGATCGTGTCGATGACCCTGAGCTTCCCCGAGATCGTGCTGCTGGAAAGCGGCCTCAGCTTCCTTGGCCTCGGCGTGCAGCCGCCGCTGACCTCGCTCGGCAACATGGTCGGCTACGGCCGCGAATACATCTCCCGCGCGCCCTGGATCATGCTGGCGCCCTCGGTCGTGATCGTCATGACGACGTTCTCCATCAGCATGCTGGGCGACTGGCTGCGCGACCGCCTTGATCCGACGCTGAAGTAGCGGTCATGGCCGACCCAAGATGACCGAGATCGCCTCGCATCGCGGCGGCGCCCTGCTGTGGCCGGAGAACAGCCGCATCGCCTTCGAGAACACCGCCGCGCTCGCGGTCGAACAGGTCGAGTTCGACCTGCACCCGACCCGCGACGGCAGGCTGGTGGTGATCCACGACCCGACGCTCGACCGCACGACCGACGCCGTCGGCCCGGTGGCGGAGCGCCACTGGCGCGAGCTGGAGGACGTCGTCATCAAGGGCACGGGCGGCCAGCGGCCGCTGCTGCTGGAGGAGGTGATCGGGATCTTCCGCCCGACGCCGATCCGGCTGCGCATCGAGCTCAAGGTCGACGCGCGGGGACAGCCCTATCCGGGCCTGCCCGGCCTGGTCGCGGCGGCGCTCGACCGCGCCGGCATGGCGGCGCGATCGGTCGTCACCGGCTTCCAGCTCGCGACCGTGGCCGAGGCCATGGCGCTGGCGAAGCCGCATGCCGCCGTCTGGCTGCTCGCGCCCGCCGTGCTGCGCGACATCGGCGGCGCCGCGGCCGCGATTGCGCTGGCCCGGGACCGCCACATCCCGATGCTGGGCCTGCACCACGCCGCGCTGAACGTCGACGTCGTGGCGCTGGCGCGGCGCGGCGGCGTCGGCATCGGCGGCTGGGCCTGCAACGCGATCGAGACGATGGCGCCGATGTTCGCGCTGGAGGTCGACGTGTTCACCACCGACCGCCCCGACCTCGCGCTCGCGCTGCGCGCGGATCACCGGGCGCGGGAGTGAGACAGACGAATCCTTCGACAGGCCCAGGATGAGGCCTTCTTTCTCCTCTTCGCCCTGAGCTTGTCGAAAGGGCCTTCCTAAAGGGACACTCATGAACCAGCGCCAGCGCAAGAACGTCCTGATGATCGTGGTCGACCAATGGCGCGGCGACCTGCTGCCGCATCTCGGCACGCCCGTGCTCAAGACGCCGACCATCGACCGGCTGTGCCGCGAGGGCGTCACCTTCCGCAACCATTTCACCACCACGGCGCCGTGCGGCCCGGCGCGCGCGTCGCTCTTGACCGGGCTCTACCAGATGACGCACCGGGCGGTGCAGAACACGATCCCGCTCGACCGGCGCTTCACCAACCTGGCGCACGAGCTGCGCGGCCTCGGCTACGACCCGGCGCTGATCGGCTACACGACGACGACGCCCGACCCGCGCTTCACCAGCGCCAACGACCCGCGCTTCCTGGTGCTGGGCGACCTGATGGACGGGTTCCGCTCGGTCGGCGCGTTCGAGCCGTACAAGGAGGCCTATTTCGCCTGGGTGCGGTCGAAGGGCTTCGCCATGCCGCAGACGCAAGACGACATCTGGCTGCCGCGCGAGGGCGCGGCGGGTGCGACGCGCGCCGCCAGCCGCATCCCGGCCGAACTCAGCGACACGGCCTGGTTTACCGAGCGGGCGCTGACCTATCTCGCCGGCGCCGGCAACCGCAACTGGTTCCTGCACCTGGGCTACTACCGGCCGCACCCGCCCTTCATCGCGCCCGAGCCGTACAACACGATGTACGACCCCGCCGACATGCCGGCGCCGGTGCGCGCCGCCAGCCGCGAGGACGAGGCGCGCCAGCATCCGCTGCTGCGCTTCTACCTCGACACCACGGCGCAGTCCGGCTTCTTCCAGGGCGCCGCCGGCAGCGCCGCCGACCTCAGCGCGGAGCAGGTGCGCGTGATGCGCGCCGTCTACTACGGCCTCATGACCGAGATCGACGACCAGCTTGCCCGCGTGATCGCGTTCCTGGAGACGTCGGGCCAGCTCGACGACACGCTGATCGTGCTGACCTGCGACCACGGCGAGCAGCTCGGCGACCATCACCTGCTGGGCAAGGTCGGCTATTTCGACCAGAGCTACCGCATTCCCATGATCGTCCGCGACCCGTCGCCCGCGGCCGACGCGAGCCGCGGCCGGATCGTCGGGCAGTTCACCGAGGCCGTGGACACCATGCCGACGATCCTCGACTGGCTCGGCGGCGCGGTGCCGCGGCAATGCGACGGCGCCTCGCTGCTGCCCTTCGTGCGCGGCACGGCGCCGAAGGCGTGGCGCGGCGAAGCGCACTACGAGTTCGACTTCCGCGATATCTACTATTCGAAGCCCGAGACCGCGCTGGGACTGCACATGGACCAGTGCTCGCTCGCCGTGGTGCAGGACGAGAACTACAAGTACGTCCACTTCGCCGCGCTGCCGCCGCTGTTCTTCGACCTCGCGGACGACCCCGGACAGTTCGTCAACCGCGCCGACGATCCCGCCTGCGCCGCGCGGGTGCGCGACTACGCGCAGAAGATGCTGTCCTGGCGCCTGGCGCACGCGGACAGGATGCTGACCGGCTACCGCGCGACGCCGGCGGGGCTCGAGTCGCGGCGCTAGGGCGCCCCCGCTGGCGCCCGACTCCCGCCTGGACTAACGTCCGGCCGAGCTCACACGTCGGGAGCACCGGATGGAATTCCCCCTGGCGCGCCTGAAGGCGGCGCTCGACCAGATGCCGCCGACGGCGCGGCGCATCGCCGGCGTGATCATCGCTGAGCCGGACCGCGTCACCAAGATGTCGGTCAGCGAGCTGGCCGCGGCGGCGCAGGCGAGCGAAGGCAGCGTGATCGGCCTGTGCCAGCAGATCGGCGCCAGCGGCTTCCCCGAGCTCAAGATCGCCATCGCCAGGGAGGTCTCGGCCGGCCGCGCGCTGCTGCACGAGGACGTCGGGCCGGCCGACAGCGTGACGGAGATCGTCGCGAAGATCGCCGGCAGCCACGTGCTGGCGATCGAGGACACGGTCAAGGTGCTGGACGAGGCGGCGATCGACCGCGCGGTCACGCTGATGGCGGGCGCGCAACGCATCGAGTTCTACGGCATCGGCACGGCGGCGCCGATCGCCGAGGACGCCGCCTATCGCTTCCTGCGCCTGGGCCTAGCGACGAAGTCCGTCACCGATTCCCATGCCCAGGCGGTCAGCGCCGCGTTCACCGGCCCCTCGGTCGCGACCGTAACCATCTCGCATTCCGGTCGCACGCAGGAGACACTGGCCTCGACGCGCCTGGCCAAGCAGGCCGGTGCGCACACCATCTGCATCACCAACTACGGCAAATCGCCGTTGCATGAATTCTGCGACGTCGCCATCCATACGGCGGCGCGCGAGACGAAGTATCGAATGGAAGCCCTGTCGAGCCGCATCGCGCAGATGGTCGTGGTCGACATCCTCTACGCGCGCCTCGCCGCTCAGCACTGGGGCCGGTCGCTGGAGGCGATTCGGCGCTCCTACGATATCCTTGCGACCAAGCGCCTGCCCGGCGGCTCGGAGGCATAGGCGAGCAGATCGGCGATCGTCCGCCCCGCCCGCTCGCCCACTTCCAGATAGCCCAGGCCCATGCCGCGGGCCCCGGCGCCATCCGTCGCCGGGTTGTCCCCGATCACCAGGGTCTCGTGCGCAGCGGTCCCCAGCCGCTTCAACCCCGCCGCGAACAGCGCCGGAGCCGGCTTGCCGAAGACGGCATCCGCTGTCCGGCCGACAGCAGCGGCCACGGCAGCCGTCAGCGCCCCCGTCTCCGGCACCAGGCGACCGTCGCGCCCGGGATGCGTGAGGTCGGGATTGGTGGCGTAGAACTTCGCG
>JAKLKW010000105.1 GCA_023150455.1 Alphaproteobacteria bacterium
CGCGCCGCACCAGGCGCAGCGTGACCACCCAGGCGGCGGCCGTCGCCAGGAGATGCTTGAGCGTATGGCCGCTCACCGCGGACAGCGCCTCCATCACCGCGCGATCGCCCAGCTCCGCGAGCCTGGCGGCGACATAGAGCGCGATCGCGCACGCGAAGGCGCGCCGATCCGCGCGCGGCGCGTTCTCGATCCACTGCCATAGCGGCACCAGGACCAGGGGCGCCGCCTGCAGCAGCAGGTAGGGGCGCAGGTCGCCTTCGCCCCGGCGGTCCGTCCACCACCACCAGAAGACGCCGAGCAGGGCGGCGAGCGCCAGCAGCGACAGCCAGCGGTGCATGCCGAGGCCGGGCCGGGTCTCGACGCGCACCGCCGCCAGGATGCCGGCGCAGGCCAGCGCGATCGGCAGCCGGTCCCACACGAGGCGCCCGTTGTCGGGCGCGAGATGGTAGTAGCCCGATCCGAGCGCCGTCAGCATCAGGGCGGCCAGGAACAGGCAGTAGCCCGGCCATCCCGCGGCGATCGCCGGATGCCGCCGCGCCGGCAGCAGCGACGCGAGGCCCCAAAGTCCCACCAGCGCGAAGCCGAGATTCGACAGCACGTCGGCGGCGTTGGGCAGGCCGAGCAGCGCGCGGCCGTCGGCAAACGCATGGTATTCCGGCGGCTGCGCGATCGGCCCGTGCGCCAGCATCAGCGCGGCGGCGCCGACGACGATAACGGTCGGCATATGGCGACGGTACGCGCCCATGGCTCCCGCGATCGACCGGCCGACGAACGTTCCTACACCAGCGCCTTCACCATCCGCAGGAACTCGGCGCGGTCGGTCGGAGTCAGCGGCTCCAGGATCGCGCGGCTGACCTCGAGCGCGTTGGCGCTCAGGCGGTCGACCAGCGCGGCGCCGGCGGGCGTCAGGCGCAGGACCTGGCGGCGGCGGTCCTGCGGGTCGCCGGCGCGCTCGATCAGGTCGCGGTCGACCAGCCGACGGATCACGCCCTGGATCGTGGCCGGATCCATCGCGGTCAGGCGGCCGAGATGGTTCTGCGAGGCGCCGCGCGTGTCGCGCAGCTTCACCAGCGCCGCCCATTGCGTCGGCGTCAGCTGCGGCTCGCCGATCTTGTTGAGGAAGATCGCGGTCGCGCGCTGATGGACGCGGCGGAACAGATGGCCGGCCTGCTCTTCGAGCCGGTAGTCGGGCGCGGCGGCGCCCGCCGGCACGGAGCTCTTCTGGTCGGGCACCGGGTCGGTCGCCCTCAGGCCGCGGCGGCCGGCGCCGGCGCGGGGCGGCGCACCTGCACGACGTGGAACCGTCGTGCGACGAAGGCGGCGTCGGTGAGCGCGGCATTGCCCGCCGGGTTGCGGCCCGTGACGTGGTAGTCGCTGAACGCCGCCGCCTGGTTGACGAACACGCCGCCGGTCAGGTTGCAGGACAGCGCCACGCCGGCCTCGAGCGCCGCCACGGCGGCGTCGAGCGTCGCGCGGTGGCGCTGGAACATCTCCTGCGCGGGGCTCATGGGCATACCCGGTCCTTGCGTATCCGGCGGCGAGCTTACACCCGAATCGGGATCACAACAGCGTTGCCCATTCCTTCAGCCACTCCAGCGCCTCCTCGTCCGGCAGCGGCTGCGTGCAGGCGTCGATCTCGAGCCGCTCGCCCAGCCTCTGCGCGCCGAGCTCCGCGAACAGCGCGTCCATCGCCTTGCCGGCGAAGCAGAACGTGTCGTGATAGGTCTGGTCGCCGAGCGCGATCACGCCGTAGCGGACATGCTGGAGGTCCGGCCGCGTCGCCTTCAGGCTGTCGTGCAACGGGATGATGTTGTCCGGCAGCTCGCCGTCGCCATGCGTGGCGCAGCAGACCAGCACCACGTCGCGGCGCTCGAAGCCGGCGTCGGCGGCGGTGCCGCGGTTCATCACCTCGGCCCGATGGCCCTGGCGGCCGAGCTCGTCCTTCAACAGGTCGGCGACCATCTGGGCGTTGCCGGACTCGGTGCCGACCAGGATCAGGATGTCGGTCATGCGCGGCCGATCGCGCGCGTTCGCGCGCCGTGCTGTGGCGAAGGCCCGCCGGCCGGCTGTCCCATGGATTTTCCGATACCAAACATCTGGGCAATATGTCTATTTTCCTCAGGCGTTCGGGGGAGCCCAGGAATGCAGGACGATCAACTCGTCGCCGCGATCAGGGCCGGCCGCAAGCTCGGCGCCGACGACCCGCTGCCGGCGGGCTACCGCACCGAGGTGCTGCGGCTGATGGCGGTGTTCGTCGACTCCGAGCTCGCGGGCGCGGCCGGCTTCACGCCCTTCATCAACCACGCGCCGGGCGTGCGCGAGCGCGCCCACGCCGCGCGCATGGTCAGCGAGAAGTTCGGCCACGCCGAGCGCGTGCTCGGCCTGATGGTGCGCTTCGGCGTCGATGCCGATCTCTATGTGCGCTCGCATCCCTGGGAGGCGCGGCTCGACCGCACGCTCGACCTCGGCAATCGCCGCGTCGGCAGCGACAAGCGGTTGAACGTGTTCCACTACCCGCTCGAGGGCTGGATCGACGCGGTCGCGCTGAACTTCCTGATGGGAACCGCAACCGCGGTGCAGCTGGCCGAGATGGTCGGCTGCTCCTACGAGCCGCTGTCCAAGGCCATGGAGGAGATCCTGCCGCGCGAGGAAAGCCATGCGCGCCATGGCGAGAAGGGTCTGAAGCTGCTGGTCGAGCGCGAGGGTTCGTCGCTGCCGGCGCAGCTGGCGGTCGCCTACTGGTTTCCGCGCGTGCAGGCGACGTTCGGCCGGCTCGACTCGGACCGCTTCGAGCTCTACCGCCGCTATGCGCTGCGCCGCCGGCCGAATGCGGAAATGCTGCATCGCTGGCGCGGCGACGTCGCCAAGCGCCTGGCCGCGGTCGGCCTCGCTGCTCCCGGTTTCTAAAGCAGGCGGTTGTTGAGGATGACCTATTCCACGATCCGGTTCGCCGAGGACGGCGCCGTCGCCACGATCACGCTGAACCGGCCGGACAAGCTGAACAGCTTCACCGCGCACATGCACGAGGAGCTGCGCGACGCGGTCGCAAGCGTGCGCGACGGGCGCCGCGCGCGCTGCCTGGTGCTGACCGGGGCCGGTCGCGGCTTCTGCGCCGGGCAGGACCTGAGCGACCGCGTGATGGGCGAGGGCAGCCAGCCGATCGACCTCGCCCACACGCTGTCGACCTACTACAACCCGCTGGTCATGGCGCTGCGCGCGCTGGAGATGCCGGTGATCGCCGCGGTCAACGGCGTCGCCGCCGGCGCGGGCGCCAACCTGGCGCTCGCCTGCGACATCGTGGTCGCGGCGCGATCGGCCTCCTTCATCCAGGCCTTCTGCAAGATCGGCCTGCTGCCGGATTGCGGCGGCACCTATTTCCTGCCGCGCCTGGTCGGCACGGCGCGCGCCATGGGCCTGGCGATGCTCGGCGACAAGCTCTCGGCCGAGCAGGCGGCGGAATGGGGCCTGATCTGGAAGGCGGTCGACGATGCCAGGCTGATGGACGAGACCATGTCGCTGGCGCGGCATTTCGCCGGCCAGCCGACGCGCGGCCTCGCCCTGATCAAGAAGGCGATCCAGGCCTCGCACGACAACTCGCTCGAGGCGCAGCTTTCGCTCGAGGCCGAGCTGCAGCGCCAGGCCGGGCGCACGCGGGACTATCGCGAAGGCGTGGCCGCGTTCATGGGCAAGCGTCCGCCCAGGTTCACCGGGTGCTGAGCATGGCCGACGACACCGCGCGCGATGCGGTCCAGCGGGACCGCGCCCAGCGCATCGCCGAGGCGGTCGGGCGCGGCATGTACGCGCGCGACCACACCGCCAAGGCGCTCGGCATCGCGCTCGAGGCGATCGCGCCCGGCCGCGCGCGCATGCGCATGACGGTCCGTCCCGACATGGTGAACGGCCACGACATCTGCCACGGCGGCATGACCTTCACGCTGGCCGACACCGCCTTCGCCTATGCCTGCAACTCCTACAACCGCGCCGCGGTCGCCGCGAGCTGCCACATCGTGTTCACCGCGCCGGCCCGGCGCGGCGACGTGCTCACCGCCGTCGCCGAGGAGAAGGCGCTCGAGGGCCGCAGCGGCGTCTACGACATCGCCGTCACCGACCAGAACGGCCGCGGCGTCGCCCTTTTCCGCGGCCACTCGCGCCGGCTCGGGAGCAAGGTCGTGGCGGAGGAGGAAGTCGTGTAGGAAGCCCTCGCCCGCCTGCGGCGGGCGAGGGCTGGTCAATGAAGGGAGGAAACAAGAGGGCCATGAGCAACAAGCCCTTCGACCGGATCGAGACGGCGAGCCGCGACGAGATCGCGGCACTGCAGCTCGAGCGGCTGAAATGGTCGGTGCGCCACGCCTACGAGAACGTGGCGCACTATGTTCGCCGTGCCGCGCGAGAAGGTCGTGCGCATCCACGCCTCCTCGGGCACGACCGGCAAGCCGACCGTGGTCGGCTATACGCAGGCCGACATCGACACCTGGGCGCATCTCGTGGCCCGCTCGATCCATGCCTCCGGCGGCCGGCCGGGCGACATCATCCATGTCGCCTACGGCTATGGCCTGTTCACCGGGGGCCTCGGCGCGCATTACGGCGCCGAGAAGCTGGGCTGCACCGTGATCCCGATGTCGGGCGGCATGACGGAGCGCCAGGTGCAGCTGATCCGCGACTTCCGCCCCGACATCATCATGGTGACGCCCAGCTACATGCTGGCAATCATCGACGAGATGGAGCGCCAGGGCATGAACCCGCGCGACTGCAGCTTGCGCGTCGGCATCCACGGCGCCGAGCCCTGGACCCAGGGCATGCGCCAGGAGATCGAGGCGCGCGCCGGCATGGACGCGGTCGACATCTACGGCCTCAGCGAGGTGCTCGGACCCGGCGTGGCGAACGAGACGGTCGAGACCAAGGACGGGCCGGTGATCTGGGAGGACCATTTCTATCCCGAGGTGATCGACCCGGCGACCGGCGCGCCGCTGCCCGACGGGCAGTTCGGCGAGCTGGTGTTCACCACGCTGACCAAGGAGGCGCTGCCGGCGATCCGCTACCGCACGCGCGACCTGACGCGCCTTTTGCCGGGCACGGCGCGCAGCATGCGCCGCTTCGACCGCATCACGGGGCGCAGCGACGACATGCTGATCATCCGCGGCGTCAACGTCTTCCCCAGCCAGATCGAGGAGCTGATCCTCAAGGATCCGCGCCTGGCGCCGCACTACGTGCTCGAGGTCCGGCGCGACGACCGGCTGGACGCGCTGGACGTCGTGGTCGAGCCGCGCCCCGACCTGGCCGGCGACGCCGACGCCCGCCGCCAGGCGGGCGAGCGGCTGGCGCACGACATCAAGGCCTTCATCGGCGTCACCGCCACCATCAAGGTCGCCGACGTCGGCAAGGTCGAGCGCTCGATCGGCAAGGCCAAGCGCGTGATCGACCTCAGGCCGAAGGGATGAATGCGCCCTATCGCCCCGTGTAGCCGAACTGCCGCGGCAGCCACAGCACGATCTCGGGGAACAGGATCATCAGGAGCAGCGCCGCGACCAGGACGGCGATGAAGCTCCAGATCTCGCGGATCATCGCGCGCAGCGGGATGCCCGTGACCGCGTTGATCACGAACAGGAGGATGCCGTAGGGCGGCGTGATCAGGCCGATCATCGTGTTGACGACGGCGACGACGCCGAAATGCACGAGGTCGACGCCGAGCGCCCGGCAGGTCGGCACGAACAGCGGCACGATGACCAGGATGATGGTGCTGGCGTCGAGCAGGCATCCCAGGATCAGAAGCAGCGCGTTGACCGCGACCAGGAAGGCGAGCGGCGGGATGTCGACGCCCTGGATCGCCGCCGAGACCGCGCCGGGGATGTTCTCGCTGGCCACGATGTAGTTGAAGATCAGCGCGCCGCCGATCAGGAGGCCGACCGAGGCCGAGGCCCGGGCGCTCTCGGACAGCGTGACGTAGAGGCTGCGCAAGGTGAGCGCGCGGTAGAAGGCCGCGGAGAGGACGAGCGCATAGGCGGCGGCGATCGCGGCCGCTTCGGTCGGCGTGGCCACGCCGCCGTAGATGCCGTAGAGCAGGATCACGGGCATCAGCAGCGCCGGCGCGGCGCGGCCGGTGATCCGCGGCAGGTCGGCGAGCGGCACGGGCGATTCGGTCGCGAAGCCGCGGCGGCGGGCGAGGCGATGGTTGAGCGCCATCAGCACCGCGCCGATCAAGAGCCCGGGGAACACGCCGCCGATGAAGAGGTACCCGATCGACGTGTCGGAAACGAGGGCGTAGAGCACCATCGGGATCGACGGCGGGATGATCGGCCCGATGACGGCCGACGCCGCGGTGATCGCCGCGGCATAGCCCGGCGAGTAGCGGCCGTCGCGCGTCATCATGCCGATGATGATCTTGCCGATCCCGGCGGCGTCGGCGACGGCGGATCCCGACATGCCCGAGAAGATGATGCTGGCGACGACGTTGACGTGGCCCAGTCCGCCGCGGAACCGCCCGACCAGCGCGGTGCAGAATCCCAGCAGCCGCTCGCTGATCGTGCCCGCGTTCATCACGTTGGCCGCCGCGATGAACAGCGGCACGGCCAGGATCACGAAGCTGTCGTAGAGGCCCTGGATGATCTGCTCGGCGGCGAGCCCCAGGTTCTGGCCCTTGACGGCCAGGTAGGCGACGGCGGCGACGATCATGCCTAGCGCGATCGGCGTGCCGATGGCGGCGAGCCCGAACAGGACGACCAGCGCGACCGCGAAGGAGCCGCTCATGCGCGCGGCTCTTCTTCGGTCGCCTCGGGCACCCGCCCGCGCAGCAGGTCCATGGCGCGCAGCGCGTAGCGGACGATGACGGCAACGGCGAACAGCGCATAGACGCTGAAGACGATGTCGAGCCGGATGCCGAGCGTGGCGCTCGACTTGATGCTGTAGAAGGTGATGTAGTCGATGCTGTCGGGCAGCGAGGCCGTGAACCCCGCCAGGATGGCGAGCGCCGACGCGAGCGCGAAGCCGCGGCGCAGCCTCTTCCCGGCCGCCATGTAGAGGACGTCGAAGCGGACATGGTCGCGGTCGCCGAGCACGAAGGCCGCGCCCCAGAACACCAGCCACAGCCACGCCGTCAGGCAGGCCTCGAGCGTCCAGCCGAGCGGGTGGTTGATCACATAGCGCGTGAAGATCTGCAGGATGAACGAGAGGAACATGGCGGCGAGCAGCGCGACGGCGACGTTGTCCGCCCGCGCCCGCAGCCAGCCGAGCGTGCCTCGCATCGTGCCTTCCGGGAGAATGCGCCAGCCGCGCGGCAGGTCGTTCGGCTCGGGCGGCCGGCCTCGCGGGAGCCCGGCCGCCCGCGTCGCTACTTGATCGCGTTGACGCGCTCGACCATGCCCTTGGGCCAATCCTTGGCGAACTTGGACTCGAGGTACATCTTCTGCACCCGGGCCCGGAACGCCTCGACGTCGGGCGTGTAGACCTTGAGGCCCTTCTCCTTGAAGAACGCCTCGAGCTCGGCCTCGAGCTTGAGCTGGCGCCGGCGGCCGAGCTCGGCCGCGTCGTCCGCCGCCTTCTGCACGGTCTTCTGCTGATCGGGCGTGAGCTTGTCCCAAACCTTCCTGCCGAAGGCGAGGTAGTTCTGGTCGACCAGGTGGCTGGTCAGCACGATCTGCTTGGTGACCTCGTAGAACTTGGAGTCCTTGTTGGTCGGCAGCGGGTTGTCCTGGCCGTCGATGGCGCCGGTCTGCAGCGCCGTATAGACCTCGGTGAAGGCGACCGGCAGCGGGTTGGCGCCGAGCGCCTGGCCGAGGAACAGCCACGCCTCGGTGCCCGGCATGCGCAGCTTGACGCCGGCCAGGTCCTCGGGCTTGCGGATCTCCTTGTCCGTGCGCAGGTTCAGCTGGCGGCGGCCGAGATACATCACCGACAGCAGCTTGACGCCCAGCTTGGCCTCGACCTGCTTCTTGAGGTCGTCCATCACGTCGCTGGCGAACACCTTCTTCTGGTGCTCGGCGTCGCGCAGCAGGTAGCCGGCGGTGAAGATCGACCAGGCCGGGATCAGCGTCGCCAGCTCCTGCGCCGAGGTGATCGACATCTCGAGGTTGCCGCGCGCGATGGCTTCGAGCTCGGTGCCCTGCTTGAACAGGGTCGCGTTCCAGTGCGGCTGGAAGGTCGCGAACCCCTTCACCGCCGGCGCGAACACCTCGGTCAGCGCCACGGCGCGCTGGTCGGTCGGCGTCGCCGGCGACGACAGCCGCAGCAGGATGGGCTGCTGGGCGAATGCGCCGGCCGCCGCGGCCGAGAGCGCGGCAAGGGCGGCGGTTGCGGCGATCAGCGTCCGCCGCGCGAGCGCGATGGTCATGTCGTTCCTCCCGTTTGCTGCCGTCTGCGCGATTTCCGCCTTCATACCAGATCGCCGATCGCCGCGTAAGGCGCGGGGCCGCGGCCGCGCGCATCGGCCCCGGCTCCCTTCCGTCGGGGCGTGCCGGGCTCTAGGCTCCCGTCTTCGCCTTCTCGCGCTCTTCCGCCAGCTTCTTCGCCAGCAGCTCGGCCTCGCGCCGCTGCAGGCGCTTGTGCATGAGCACGACGCCCGAGATCACCACCAGGAAGATCGCCATCATGATGAGGGCAAAGCCTTCGGCGAGCCTGCCGAGCATGGCGGAGAAGGCCGCGCCGAGCAGGAAGCCGGCGCCGGCGAAGGTGAGCGACCAGACCCCCGCCGCGATGAAATTGAGCACCAGGAAGCGGGTCCAGCTCAGCCCGCTCATGCCCATGGCGAAGGAGCTGACGTTGCGGATGCCATAGATGAAGCGGAAGGACAGGATGAACCAGACATTGTACTTGCGCAGGAATCCCAGCGCGATGTCGACCGGCGGACGGTAGCGCGGGAACCGGCCCAGCAGCTTCTGGCCCCACATGCGGCCAATGAAGAAATAGAGCTGGTCGCCCGTGAAGCTGCCGGCCCAGGCCGCTACGATGAGGAGCTGGAAGTTGAGCAGCTCCTGCTGGGCGGCGGCGCCCGCGAAAATGACGAACGTCTCGCCTTCGAGAAAGGTCCAGGCGAAGGTGATCGGATAGAACCAGGCGCCGTATTCGGCGATGATGTGATTGATGTCCACCTGAAGGCCGCGGCTCGCTTCTCGCTACGCCGCCGGGCCTATCGCCGAAATGCGCGACGCCGGACCGGGGCGCGGGACCATATCACGGGCGCCGAAGCGGGGAACAGAAGAATGCATGGAAAATTGCGTGATTAACGGCGCGACCGGCGCGACGTCACGGCCGGTCCTTTCAGCTCGATGGTGTTGCCCTCGGGATCGCTGATGTAGACCGAGGGGCCCTCGCCCTCGGCGCCGAAGCGCGACTGCGGCGCGCCCATGCCGATGCCGAACCGCGCGAGGTGACGCCTGAGCGCTTCTTCGTCGAAGCGGGCAAGGCGCAGCGCGAAATGGTCCAGGTTGCGGCCGCCCTTGCGCCGCGGCCCCGCGCCGCCCATCCGCCCCAGCGGCCCGTCCAGCGTCACGAGGTCGATCATCTGCTCGCCGGCGCGCAGGTGGATCAGGCCGAGCTTCGGCCGGCGGCGCGCGACCTCGATTCCGAGGACCTGCCGGTAGAACCGCACCATGCGCCCCGCGTCGCGCACGCGCAGGACGATATGGTCCATCCGGGCGATCCTGACCGCGCCCGGCCGGCGCATGGTGCGCTTTCGCGTGGCCGCCACGGGCTCAGCCGCCGCCCGGCGGCAGCAGCGCGTCCAGCTGCTCGCGCGCCCGGCCGAAATCCGTCACCGCGTCCTCGTAGGCGTCGCGCGCCAGGGCATAGCGCTCGACCTGCTCCGGATCGATGCCCGAGCGGTGCACCTCTTCGTGCGCGCGCTTGCATGCATCGAGCAGCTCGTCGGCGACGAGCCGGCGGCGCATGTAGATGCGCGCGGCCTCCTGCTGGCGCGGCGACAGCCGGTCGTAAGGCCCGACCCAGGGCCGCGCCCTGGTCGTGAAGTCGCCGACCAGCAATCGCCACATCGCCGCCCAGTCGCGCTCGCGCCCCGCCGCGTCCAGGCGGTAGCCGTAGCGCGCGAGGACGGCGTGGCGTTCCTCGACCAGCGGATCGGGAAACCGGGCCGCCTCCGCGGCCGGCCTACTCGGCGGCAACGGGGTCCATCGCATAGCCGACGCGCATGTCGTAGTCGGGCTCGACGTCCCTCGGCATCTCGAGGCCCACTTCCTCGAGCCGCGCCTCGACCAGCTCCATGTATTCGGCCTGCAGCTCCTCCGGCCTGCGCACCTTGATGCCGTATTCGTAGTAGATGTCGAACATCTCCGACCTCTTGTCCCCGGCGCTCGGCCGCCCGTAGAAGCCCAGGCCCATGCGCATGAACTTGGGCACGCGGCTCTGCATGTCCTCGCGCGCCGCCTCGCCGCCGAGCTCGATGCAGCGCTTCGACGCCCAGACGCCGAAGGCCAGGTGCCCGTGCTCCTCCTTGTGGATGCGCACGTTGACGCGCGCCCAGGGCAGGTACGAGCACTCGCGGTACTGGCCGAGGAAGGCGACGGCGGCCGGCGTCACGATGGTCGAGAACAGGCCGACATCCTTCCAGTCCTTGAACATCGGCGCCCAGTTCTCGCGCCGGAACCCGTTAATGACGTTGACCTTCTTCGGGTCGGGATTGTCCGGATGCTCGACCAGCTCGCGCAGCCGCGCATCCACGTCGACACCGAGCTCCGCCATCAGGCTCCAGACGTAGTAGGCGTGGCCGAATTCCTCCATCACCTTCTTGGACAGGCGGTAGGCCTCTTCCGGCCGCGGCGCGTATTGCATGTTCTCGGCCACGCGCTGGCCGCCGGCATACTCGGAGTCCGCCTGGAAGGCCATCAGGTTGAGCAAGGCCTTCTTGTAGTCGTCGGGCAGGGGATCGCCCTTGTCGTAGGTCTTGAAGGTCCGCATGGAGCCTCCGCTCATTCGCGTCATGACAGCTTGGAACGATTGGTCTAGAGAATAGCTCCATTCCGGCGCTCAAGGAACCGAGCGCCAAGGGAAAACCGGCCCGATGAGCGAAAACGCCACGCCCGAGCGCCTGCCGATCTCCGTCCTGACCGGGTTTCTCGGCAGCGGCAAGACCACGTTGCTGCGCGAGCTGCTCGGCCATCCCGGCATGGCGCGCACCGCCGTCATCATCAACGAGTTCGGCGAGATCGGGCTCGACCACCTGCTGGTGCGCGCCGCCAGCGAGGACATGATGGTGCTGAACAGCGGCTGCCTGTGCTGCACCGTGCGCGGCGACCTGGTCAACGCGCTGCGCGACCTGTACCTGCGACGCGTTCGCGGCGAGGTGCCGGAGTTCGACCGCGTGGTGATCGAGACCACGGGCCTCGCCGATCCGGCGCCCGTGCTGCACACGCTGATGAACGACCCGCTCGTCGCCGCGCGCTTCCGCCTGGACGGCGTCGTCACCACGGTCGATGCGGTCAATGGCGCAAGGCAGCTCGACGAGCACCTGGAATCGGTCAAGCAGGCGGCCATGGCCGACCGGCTGCTGATCACCAAGGAGGACATCGCCGCACCCGGCCAGGTCGATGCGCTGAAAGCACGCCTTGATGCGCTCAATCCCGGCGCGCCGGTCTTTGCCGTGGCGCAGGGGCGGATCGAGCCGTCGAAGATCTTCGACGCCGGCCTCTACAACCCCGCCACCAAGACGCCGGACGTGCAGCGCTGGCTGCACGCCGAGGCGTACGAGCAGCACGGCGCGGGCGCGCACGACCACGGCCACGATCACCATCACGACCACGGCCACCATCACGACCACGGCCGCCAGCATGGTCACGGCCGCCCCGATCCGAACCGGCACGACGACCGCATCCGTGCCTTCTGCCTGAACCACGACAAGCCGGTGGAATGGGAAGCGCTGGCCAGCTGGGTCGACACGCTCCTCATGCGCCATGGCGCCGACGTGCTGCGGCTCAAGGGCATCATCAACGTCGCCGGCGAGCCGCGTCCGGTCGTGATCCACGGCGTGCAGCACGTGTTCCACCCTCCCGTGCTGCTGGAAGCCTGGCCGTCCGACGACCGCCGCACGCGCCTCGTGCTGATCGCCCGCGACCTCGCCCCGCGCGTGGTCGAGCAGCTCTTCCTCGCGATCACCGGCGCCCCGGCCCGGGAGCCGGCGGTGGAGAGGCTCTGAGCGAGGCCCGCGCGCGCCGCAGCGCGTCGGCGGCCGGAGTGTTCAGCGGCCGAAGCAGTCGAAATAGCCGTCGCGCCGCAGATCGGCCCGGGTCAGGCCGACGTCCTCGAGCAGGCGGTCGTCCAGCGTGCGCGCGTGCTGCAGGCTGCGGCGTGCGGCGTTCCGCGCCCGCAGCCAGCTCCAGAAATGGGCAAGCGCCTGGCCCGCGGTTCTGCCGGCCATGGTGCCGCCGCGAGCGGGATTCATCGTCGTCATGGCTTGTTCCTCTTTCTTGTCCAGGTCCAGACGGGCAGCGTGTCCGTGCGGCCGCCGACCGAAGTGGCGCGCATTCTGCCCGGCGCGTCGCATCCGTCTGTGACTTGAGACACAGAGCGTTCCGTGCCCGCCGGCGCCGATGTCCGGCCGAAACCCGGCGACGGCGCCCGCCTAGCCCGCCGGCACGCCCTTGGTCGTCGAATACTCGAAATGCAGCGCCTCGCCCGGATGGACGCGGGCGTGCATGGCGTGCGCGGCCTGGGCCGCCTCGGCGAAGCCGCTGAGGATCAGCTTGAGCTTGCCCTGGTAGTGCGCGATGTCGCCCGCGGCGTAGATGCCGGGCGTCGAGGTCTGGCCGGTCGACGGATCGACCACGACGTGGTTGCGCTCCAGGTCCAGTCCCCAGCCGGCGATCGGGCCCAAGGTCATGGCGAGGCCGAAGAACGGCAGCAGGAAGTCGGCCTCGATCCGCGTCGTCCCGCCGTCGAGCGATTTCAGCACCACGGCGGCGAGCGTCTTGCCGTCGCCTTCCAGCGCGTCGAGCTGACAGGGCACGGCCAGCGCGATGCGGCCCGCCTCGGCCAGCGCCTTCAGGCGCGCGGCGTTCTCGGGCGCGCAGCGGAACCTGCCGCGGCGGTGCACGACCGTGACGCTGCGCGCGATCTCGGCCAGCGACAGCGCCCAGTCCACCGCCGAGTCGCCGCCGCCGGCGATGACGACGCGCTTGTCGCGGAAGTCCTCGCGCCGCGTCACGAGATAGCGCACCGCGCCGCCCTCGTAGGCCTCGATTCCCGCGATCGGAGGGCGGTTGGGTCCGAACGCGCCGACGCCGGCGGCGATCAGCACCGCGCGCGCCGTGATCGCCGTTCCCGCCGTCGTGGCCAGGCGGAAGCCGCCATCCGCGGCCGCGAGCGCCGTCACCTGCTGGCCGAGATGGAAGACGGGATGGAACGGGCGCGCCTGCTCCATGAGCTTCTCGACCAGCTCGGCGGCGCCGATCCGCGGGTAGCCGGGGATGTCGTAGATCGGCTTCTCGGGATAGAGCGCCGTGCATTGACCGCCCGCGGCGTCGAGCGCGTCGACCACGTGGCAGCGCATGTTCAGCATGCCGCATTCGAACACGGCGAACAGGCCGACGGGACCGGCGCCGACAATGGCGACGTCGGTGACGAACGGAGCGGCGGCAGGCGCCGCGGCAGCGGGTTCGGACATGGCGACTCGGCACGGCAGTTGACGGGCCCGATGCGCTAGCATGTGGAGCCGATCGGGTGCGCGCAACCCTTTGAGCGGCAGGGTCTATTCCGCGTCATTGCGCCGGGCCCGCCGCGCAAGCTAGAACCGGCCGAGCATGACAGCACCGGTCGCCCTGTTGGACGCTCCCGATCTCGAGATCACGCTTGCCGACGAGGCCGCGACGGCGCGCCTGGCGGCGGCGCTCGCCTCGATCGTCCGCCGCCGCGACGTGATCACCCTGAACGGGCCCCTGGGCGTCGGCAAGACCGCGTTCGCGCGCGCCTTCATCGCGGCGCTCGCCGCGCGCGAGCGTGCGGCGGTGCCGGCCGAGGTGCCGAGCCCGACCTTCACGCTGGTGCAGACCTATGCGCTGGGCCCGCTCGCCGTCTGGCATTTCGACCTCTACCGGCTGAGCCGGCCGGAGGACGCCGTGGAGCTGGGCATCGACGAGGCCCTGGCCGAGGCCGTGACGCTGATCGAGTGGCCCGACCGGCTCGGCCGCCGGTTGCCCGCCGACCGGCTGGACATCGTGCTCAGCTACGAGCATGCCGACCGGCCGGAGGCGCGGCGCGCCGTGCTGACCGGCCATGGCTCCTGGGCCGGACGGGTGGCGCATGTCGCCTGAGCGCGCAGCGCCGGACCGCGGCGCGACCATCGAGGCCTTCCTCGCCGCCGCCGGCTGGCGCGGGGCCGAGCGCCACGCGCTGCCGGGCGACGCTTCGTTCCGCCGCTATCACCGGCTGAGCCTGGGCGGGCGCGGCGCGATGCTGATGGACGCGCCGCCCGGGCGCGAGGACGTGCGGCCCTATGTCAGGGTGGCCCGGCTTCTCCGCCAATTCGGCTTCAGCGCGCCCGAGATCCTGGCCGAGGACCCGGCGCGGGGCCTGCTGGTGATCGAGGATTTCGGCGACGACACCTACACGCGCCTGCTGGCGCGCGGGCACGACGAGGCGGCGCTGTACCGGCTCGCGGTCGACCTGCTGGCCGAGCTGCATCGGCGCTTCCGCCCCGGCGACGGCGCCGCGATTCCGCCCTACGACGACGAGCGGCTGCTGGCCGAGGCGTCGCTGCTGACCGACTGGTTCCTGCCCGCGGCGACCGGCAGCGCCACGCCGGCTTCCGCGCGCGACGAGTACCTGGCGCTGTGGCGCGGGCTGTTCCCGGTCGCGCGCGCCGTGCCCGCGACGCTGGTGCTGCGCGACTACCACATCGACAACCTGATGCTGCTGCCCGGCCGCGCCGGCGTCGCCGCCTGCGGCGTGCTCGATTTCCAGGACGCGGTGGTCGGGCCCGTGAGCTACGACCTCGTGTCGCTGCTCGAGGACGCGCGGCGCGACATCGCGCCGGGGCTGGTCGCCGCGATGTACCGGCGCTATCTCGAGGCCGCGCCCGCCGTCGACCGCGACGCCTTCGCCGCCAGCTGCGCCGTCATGGGCGCGCAGCGCAACGCCAAGATCGTGGGCATCTTCACGCGGCTGCGCGTGCGCGACGGCAAGCGCTCCTATCTCGCGCATATCCCGCGCGTGTGGCGGCTGCTCGAGGGCGACTTGCGCCATCCGGCGCTCGCGCCCATGCGCGCCTGGTTCGACCGCTCGGTACCGGCGCCCCTGCGCGCGGTGCCGCGGAGCCTCGCGGCATGAAGGGCCCCAATCCGCCCGGCCCCAAGCGCGCCATGGTGCTGGCCGCCGGCCTGGGCCTTCGCATGCGGCCGATCACCGAGAAGCTGCCGAAGCCGCTGGTCGAGGTGGCCGGCCGCACGCTGCTCGACCGCGCGCTCGACCGGCTGGAGGACGCGGGCGTCGAAACCGCCGTCGTCAACGTCCACTATCTCGGCGACCAGGTCGTGCGCCATCTCGGCCAGCGCCGGCGGCCGGGGATCGTGATCTCGCGCGAGGACGAGCTGCTCGAGACGGGCGGCGGCGTGCGCCTGGCGCTCGACCGCCTCGGCGCCGAGCCGTTCTACGTCGTCAACAGCGACGTCGCCTGGCTCGACGGGCCGCGCCGCGCCTTGTCGCGCCTGGCGGCGTTCTGGGACGACGCGGCGATGGACGCGCTGCTGCTGGTCAACCCGACGGCGCGCAGCGACGACTACGACGGCCCGGGCGACTTCTTCCTGACGCCGCATGGCCGCCTGCGCCGGCGCAAGCAGGGCCAGATCGCGCCCTTTGTCTTCACCGGCGTGCAGATCCTGCATCCGCGCCTGTTCGCCGGCACCAGGGTCGAGCGCTTCTCGCTAAACCGGCTCTACGACAAGGCGGAGGCGGCGGGTCGCCTGCACGGGCTGGTGCATGACGGGCTCTGGTACCATATCGGCACGCCCGCCGGGCTGGCCGTCGCCCGGCGTGCGCTGCCGCGCGTCCAGCGCCCCGCGCGCGCCGGATAGACGTGGCGGACATCGGAACCGGCGCGGCCCGGCCGAACGTCTTCACCGTGCCGCCGGGCACGGCCTTCGTCGACGCGCTGGTCGCGGGCGTGATGCGGGCCGTCTGCGATCCGGCGGGGCGCGATCCGCTGCGCTTGAGCGACGTCACCGTGCTGCTGCCGAACCGCCGCGCGGTGCGCGCGGTGACCGAGGCCTTCCTGCGCCATCGCGACGGCGCGCCGACGCTGCTGCCGCGCCTGAGGCCGATCGGCGACGTCGAGCCGGACGATCCCGATCTCCTGGGCGAGGACCTCGCGTCCGGGGCCGAGGACGCCGAGCTGGCGCCGGCGATCGCCGAGCCGCGCCGGCTGGCGTTGCTGGCGCGGCTGATCATGGCCCGGCCCGACCAGGCGGTCGGCGCCGACCAGGCGCTGCTGCTGGCGCGCGCGCTTTCGCGCCTCATCGACCAGGCGCATACCGAGCGCTGCGGCTTCGAGCGGCTGGCCGAGCTGGCGCCGGACGAGTTCGCCGAACATTGGAAGGTGACGCTCGACTTCCTGAAGATCGTCACCGAGCACTGGCCGCGCGTGCTGGAAGAGGAAGGCCGCCTCGACCCGGCGCGCCGCCGCGACCTGCTGATGGGCCGCCTGGCCGAGCGCTGGCGCTCGGCGCCGCCGCAGGGCCGCGTGCTGATCGCCGGCTCGACCGGCAGCATCAAGGCGACGGCCGAGCTGATGCAGGTCGTGGCCGGCCTGCCCATGGGCGCCGTGATCCTGCCCGGCCTCGACCGGGCGGCGCTCGCCGCCGACGGCCCGGCAATCCTCGACGACCCCGCGCATCCGCAGCACGCCATGGCGCGACTCCTGGCGCTGCTCGGGGTCGAGGCGGCCGACGTGGCCGACTGGCCCGACGGCGCGTCGCTCGCGCGCGCGCCGCGCGCCGCGCTGCTGTCGGCCGCCCTGCGTCCGGCCGCGGCGACCGACGCGTGGCGCGACCTGCCGCCGTTCGACGCCCGGGCCACAGCCGGCGTCTGGCGGCTGGATTGCCCCGGCCCGCGCGAGGAGGCCGCCGCCATCGCGCTGATGCTGCGCGAGACGCTGGAGCAGCCGGGCCGGACGGCCGCCCTGGTCACGCCCGACCGCGCGCTGGCGCGCCGCGTCGCCGTGGAGCTCAAGCGCTGGCGGATCGAGATCGACGATTCCGCCGGCGTGGCGCTCGCCGACACGCCGCCCGGCGTGTTGCTGCGCCTCGTCGCGGACGCGATGGCCGGGGCTTGCGCGCCGGTTCCGCTGCTCGCCTGCCTCAAGCACCCGCTCTGCACCGGCGGGCTGGCGCGCGAGGACTTCCGTGCCCGCACGCGGCGGCTCGAGATCGCCGCCCTGCGCGGGCCGCGGCCGGCGCCCGGCTGGCCCGGCCTGATCGCGCTCGTGCGCGACATCGAGGACGCAGCCGACCTTCTGCCATGGCTGCGCGGCATCGAGTCCCAGGCGCGCCGGTTCGCCGTCCTGGTCACGGCGAAAGAGGCGCCGCTGGCCGATCTGGTCGCGGCGCACTGGTCCCTGGCGGAGTTCCTGGCGACCGATGCGGACGGCATCTGCGGCCTGCGTCTCGGCGAGGCGGGCGAGGCGCTGGCGGCGGCGCTCGACGAGATCGGCGAGGCGGCCGCCGATTTCCCGCCGGTAGGCGGCGCGGACTACCCGGCGCTGTTCGCCGAGTTCCTGCACGGGCGCGTGGTGCGGCCGCGGCGCGGCCAGCATCCGCGCCTGGCGATCTGGGGCCTGCTCGAGGCGCGGCTGCAGCAGGCCGATCGGCTGATCCTGGGCGGGCTCAACGAGGGCGTCTGGCCGGGCGAGCCGCCGGTCGACCCGTGGATGAGCCGGCCGATGCGCCGCAAGTTCGGCCTGCCGCCGCCGGAGCGGCGCGTCGGCCTGTCGGCGCACGACTTCGCGCAGGGCTTCATGGCGCCGGAAGTCGTCCTGACCCGCGCCACGCGCGTCGACGGCACGCCGACCGTGCCGTCGCGCTGGCTGCTGCGGCTCGACGCCGTGCTGCGCGCCGGCGGCGCCGGCGGCAGCCTGCCGGCGGGCCCGTGGCTCGACTGGCAGGAGCTGCTCGACCGTCCGGCGGCGACCGCGCCGGTCGCGCGCCCGTCGCCGCGCCCGCCCGTCGCCGCGCGGCCGCGCCAGCTCTCCGTCACGCGCGTCGAGACCTGGATGCGCGACCCCTACGCGATCTATGCGCGCCATGTGCTGGGCCTGAAGCCGCTCGACCCGATCGACGCGCTGCCCGGCGCCGCCGATCGCGGGACGCTGATCCACGAGGCGCTCGACCGCTTCCTGCGCGCATGCCCCGGCCCGCTGGCGGAGGACGCGCTCGACCGGCTGCTCGCGATCGGGCGCGAGGTATTCCGGCCGATGGCGGCGCGGCCGGGCGTGTGGGCGTTCTGGTGGCCGCGCTTCCAGCGCGCCGCCCAGTGGTTCGTCGACCGCGAGCGCACGCGCCGCCTGTCGCTGGTGGAAAGCTTCGCCGAGGTGCAGGGGCGGCTCGCGATCGACGCGCCGGCCGGTCCCTTCGTGCTGACCGCCAAGGCCGACCGCATCGACCGGCTGGAGCCCGAGGGCATCGTCATCATCGACTACAAGACGGGCGCGCCGCCGAGCCCGACGCATGTCGCCCTCGGCTTCGCGCCGCAGCTGCCGCTGGAGGCGGCGATCGCGGCGGCCGGCGGCTTCCCCGGCGTGCCGCCCGCGACGATCGAGTCGCTGGAGATCTGGCGCCTCGGCGGCGGGCCCGTGCCGGGCGAGATCAAGCCGATCAAGGGCGATATCGAAGAGCTCCGGGGCGCGGCGCTGGATGGGCTGAAGCGGCTGGTCGCCGCCTTCGACGATCCGCAGACGCCGTACGAGCCGGTGCCGCGCGCCGCCTTCGCGCCGCGCTTCTCCGACTACGAGCACCTGGCGCGGGTGCAGGAATGGTCGGTGGCGGGAGGCGAGGAATGATCGGCCGGCCCTCGGCATCGGCGCCGCTGACCGGGGCGCAGCGAGAGGCGTCGGACCCGCGCGCCTCGGCCTGGGTCGAGGCCTCGGCCGGCACCGGCAAGACCCAGGTGCTGACCGCGCGCGTGCTGCGCCTGCTGCTCGGCGGCACGGCGCCCTCGCGCATCCTGTGCCTCACCTTCACCAAGGCCGCCGCGGCGGAGATGGCCACGCGCCTCGCCCGGCGCCTCGGCGACTGGACGGTGGCCGAGGACGACGTGCTGGCGGACGAGATCGCCGAGCTCACCGGTGCCGTGCCCGACGGGCTGCTGCTCGGCCGCGCGCGGCGGCTGTTCGCGCGCGTGCTCGATGCGCCCGGCGGCATGCGCATCATGACGATCCACGCCTTCTGCCAGTCGGTGCTGCGGCGCTTCCCGCTCGAGGCCGGCGTAGCGCCGCATTTCACCGTGCTCGACGAGGCCATGGCCGACGAGCTGATGGCCGAGGCGCGCGACGCCGTGCTGCGCGCGGAGGCCAGCATGCCCGCGCTCGGGGATCCGCTGGCGCGCATCGCCGCCTGGGTCGACGAGGACGGCTTCGCCGAGCTGATGGGCGGCCTGGCGAAGGAGCGCGGGCGCCTGGGGCGCGCGCTCGAGGCGCATGGCGGGATCGAGGGCCTGGCCGCCGCCATCCGCGCGCGCCACGGCGTGGCCGGCGTCAAGGACGAGGCCGAGCTGCTCGCAGCCGCCTGTGCGGAGGGCGCCTTCGACCGCGCGGCGCTCGAAGCCGCGGCGCAAGCGCTGCTCGCCGGCGGCAAGTCCGACACGAAATGCGGCCGGGCCATCGCCGACTTCCTCGCGGCCACCGGCGCCGAACGCGTCGCGCTGATCGACTCCCACGTTGGCGCGTTCTTGACCGAGAAATGGACCATCCGCGCGCGGCTGGCCACCGTCGCGGTGGAGAAGAACCGTCCCGGCACGACCGCCGCGCTGGCGGTCGAGGCGGAGCGGCTGCACGCGCTCTGCCGGCGCCGGCAGGCGCTGGCGGTGGCCGAGGCGTCGGAGGCGATCGCCCGGCTCGGCGCGGTGATGCTGGCGGAGTACGAGCGGCTGAAGCGCGCGGCGGCCGCGCTCGACTACGACGACCTCGTGCACCGGACGAACGTGCTGCTCGCCGGGACGGGGCCGGCCTGGGTGCTGTTCAAGCTCGACGAGGGCCTCGACCACATCCTGATCGACGAGGCGCAGGACACCAATCCGGAGCAGTGGCAGGTGGTCGCGGCATTGGCCGAGGAGTTCTTCGCCGGCGAGCAGGAGGTCGCGCGCACGGTGTTCGCGGTCGGCGACCCGAAACAGTCGATCTTCAGCTTCCAGCGCGCCGATCCCAGGGCCTTCGACGACATGCGCCGGCATTTCGCCGCGCGCGTCCGGCGCGCGCGCGGCGAGTGGCGCGACGTAGCACTCGACGTGTCGTTCCGCTCGACCGCGCCGGTGCTGGCGCTGGTCGACGCGGTGTTCAACGAGGCGCCGGCGGGCGACGGCGTCGTCCTGCCCGGCCATCGCCTGCGGCACGGCGTCGAGCGTCGCGGCGAAGCGGGACTGGCCGAGCTGTGGCCGGCCGCCGTGCCGCTGGCGGACGAGGAGGTGCCGGCCTGGGCGCCGCCGACCACGCGCGCCGGCCTCGACCAGCCGCGCACGCGGCTCGCCGGGACGATCGCGCAGCGCATCGCGGACTGGATCCGCGACCGCAAGCCGCTCGAGCCCCGGGGTCGGCCGATCCGGCCGGGCGACATCATGGTCCTGGTGCGCCGGCGGAATGCCTTCGTCGACGAGCTGGTGCGCGCCTTGAAGGAGCGCGGCATCGCGGTGGCGGGCGTCGACCGCATGGTGCTGACCGGGCAGATCGCCGTCATGGACCTGATGGCGCTGGGCGACACGCTGCTGCTGCCCGAGGACGACCTGACGCTGGCGACGGTGCTGAAGTCGCCGCTGATCGGCCTCGACGAGGACGCGCTGTTCCGGCTGGCGCACGGGCGGGCGGGAACGCTGTTCGCCGCGCTCAACGCGCGCGCCGCTTCCGATCCGGACGGAGCGGAGGCCGCGGCCGCGGCGAGCCTCGGAGGCTGGCTCGCCCGCGCGGATTTCGTCACGCCCTATCGGCTGTTCGCCGAGGTGCTCGGCGCCGACCAGGGCCGGCTCAGGCTCCTGCGGCGCCTCGGGCACGACGCCGCCGATCCGATCGACGAGTTCCTGGCCGCCGCGCTGAAATACGAGCGCGAGCATGCGCCGTCGCTGCAGGGCTTCCTCGCCTGGATGCGCGCCGGCGCGGCGGAGATCAAGCGCGACCTCGACCAGACCGGCCGCGACGAGGTGCGCATCATGACCGTGCACGGCGCCAAGGGGCTGCAGGCGCCGATCGTCATCCTGCCCGACACCATGCAGACGCCGTCGCGGCTGCCGACGATGCTGTGGGCCGAAGACGACGCGCCGGTGTGGACGCCGCGCGCCGCGATGGCCGACGAGGTCGCCGGCGCGATCCGCGACGCGGCGCGCACGGCGCAGGAGCACGAATACCGCCGGCTGCTCTATGTCGCGCTGACGCGCGCGGAGGACGGCGTCTGCGTCACCGGATGGCAGGGCAAGCGCGAGCCGCCGGGCGGCAACTGGTACGACCTCGTGCGCGCCGGCGCCGAGCGGATCGCGATCCCCGCGATCGACCTGCCCGGTACGCGCGCCGAAGGCTGGGACGGCGCCGGTCTCAGGCTCGAGAGCGCCCAGAGCGTGCCGCCGCGGCCGCGCCGTCCCGACGAGGCGGCGGCGGCGGCGGGCGCGGCGCTGCCCGGCTGGGCG
>JAKLKW010000106.1 GCA_023150455.1 Alphaproteobacteria bacterium
TCGATGCCCGTGCCGGGCGCACAAACTCGAGGCGGGCGTCCCCCAGCGCCCGCCTTCCTTTTTGCCGCTTTGCGCCCGGCTCATTGCGTCGAACGCGACCACTCGCGCTGGAAATCCTGCCAGGACTGCTCGAACGCGCGCTTGGCCGCGTCCCATTTCTCGCCGCTGGCCTCGCCGAGCGCCCGCCACCGCTGCTTGACCGTGTCCCAGGCGACGCCGATGCGGGCCGAGGCCTCGGCCGCGCCGGCTTCGGTCTTGCGCCGCGCGTCCTCGGCGAATTCGCCGACCTTCGCCTCCCATTCGCTCAAGCGGGCCCGCCCTGCCGCCGTGTAGCCGTCGCGCGGCCCACGATACTCGGGATAGGCGTCGAGCGGGCGCGCCGCGACGTCCAGCACGTAGCCGGCCTGGCCGGAGGCGGTCAGGCTGTCGAGCGGCACGGCAATGCGCTTGCCGGCGGGGCTTGCCAGCGCGATCACGACGGATGCGGCGTTATCGGCGCGGGGGATCAGGACGTCCTCGATCGCCCCCAGCCGTTCGCCCTGGGGGCCGAGCACCGGCTTGCCGAGCAGATCGCCGGCGCGGACGGCCTCGGCGGGAATTGCGTTCGCGGCCCCGGCTGGCCGGACGGCGTGGATACCGGACGCCGCAGCCAGCACCGCCGCCAGGGCGAGAAGGGAAAGTATGGAGAACACTCGCATCGCCCGCCCCGCCTCGGACCCATTGGCGCGCAGGCGGTGAACGCCGGCGCGGGCTTCCGGTTCCCCCGCAGCCGCGACCGCCGGCGGCTGCAACCAATGCCCGGGCGTGACGTTGACAAATCGCCGGAGGCATTCGCCCGAGCGGTTGGCCGGGCCCCTCTTCCCGGTGCCGAAATGCCGTCCGGAGCGAAGGAAAACCATGCATCCCGGCGATGCCGATCATGGCCGTCATCGGGCGCTGAGACCCGAAAGGGCCCAGATGGAGCTTTCGCCGTGGCAGGACAGGAAGGCCGAGAAAAGGACAGGCGGATGCACGTCAAGGCGACCGGAACGCAGCGCGCGTCCACCATCGATTCGGCGTTCGACGCCTGGCTGAAGGGCCGACTGCACAAGATGTTCGGCGACGCCGCGCGCGAGCCGATCCCGCGCGAGATGCTGAAGCTGCTGCAAACGAAGACCGAGCGCGACCGGTAGGCCGCCGGCCCGGCGCCGGCGCGCGCTACTGCGCGGCCTTGTCGAGCAGGTGTTGCGGCGTGCTCGAGACGACCCTGCCGTAGGCCGGAGCGAACTTGCCGCCGACGATGTGCTTGATGAAGCTGGGCCTGAGCTCCTCGGCCAGGATCTTGCGGATGCGCGCGTGCTCCTGGATGTCGGACCATTCGGCGATCAGCCAGAAATGCGTCGGGTCGGCGACGTCCTGGCACAGCACGCCGTCCTTCACCTGGGCCCAGGATTTGTGCATCGGGTTGCCGTCGGAATAGTCGAAATCGTTGAACAGCTTGACGAAGTCGTCGATGTGGTCGGCGTCGACCTTGAAGTCGTAGATGTGCAGGAAGTTGCCTTGCTTGGCGAGCGGGACGAGTGCCATCGGATGCTCCTCGGGTCAGTGTCAGACGTTGCGCCCGAACAGGCGAGCGAGGCGGTCCTTGATCCAGGCCCAGACCAGGCGGCCGAGGTCGAGCCCCTCGCCCGGCGCCGCGGGGCCGGGCGCGGCCGCGCGTCCCGGATCGAGCCTGGCGTCGAGATTGGCGGCGAACTGGCCGATCAGGCGGCGGGCCAGGTCGCGCGCCACGTTCGAGCGCGAGAACTGCGCCAGCGCGCCCTGCAGGCTGTAGCGGATCGTGACGGCGACGCGCGTGGCGCCGGCGCCGTCGGCCTGCAGCGCGTATTCGACCTCGCCGCGCGTGCGCGATCCGGTGGCGCCGTCGGACCCGGCGCCGCGCACGGTGCCGGCCATCCGGGCCTCGTCGCGCTCGATCGTGGCCGCGCCGGCGAAGGCGGCGGCGATCGGCCCGACCTTGACCCGCATGCGCCCCTTGACGTTGCGCGCGTCGTGCTCGTCCAGCTCCGCGCCCGGCAGGCACGCGGCGATCATCGGCAGGTCGCCCAGAATGCGCCATACCTCGGCCGGCGGTCGGCGGACGACGAAGCTCTCGACCAGCTCGGTCCAGCCTGCCTTCGCTGCGGCGAGGCCAGGCTCGCCCGCCGAAGCCCTGGCGAAGGCGGGCGGCGTCGCGGCGGCCGGCGCGCTCGCGGCCGCGGCGAACGGAACGAACGGCGCCGCGGCCGGCGCGGCCACGGCGGCGCTTGCCGTCCGGCCGGCCTTGCGCGCGGCCAGCACGCGCTTGATCGCATTGACGATGCCGGCATAGCCGGTGCAGCGGCAGAGATTGCCGGCGAGCTCGAGCCGGATGCGCTTCTCGTCGGCGTCGGGCAGGCGCTGGACGATGTCGTGCGCCGTCACCAGCATGCCGGGCGTGCAGAAGCCGCATTGCAGCGCGTGCTCGGCCGAGAAGGCCTCGCGCAGCTCCGCCATCAGCGGATCCTCGTCGAAGCCCTCGATCGTGCGCAGGCTCATGCCGTCGCAGGCCGCGGCGAAGGCGATGCAGGAGCGCGCCGGCATGCCGTCCATCTCGATCGTGCAGGCGCCGCACACGCCGTGCTCGCAGCCGAGATGCGTGCCGGTCAGGCGCAGGTGCTCGCGCAGGAAGTCGGCCAGATGCTGGCGCGGCTCGACCGCGGCGGTGACGCTGCGGCCGTTGACGGTGAGATCGATCGTGGTCATCGGGCGATCGCCTGCTTGAGGGCGCGCTGCACGGCGACCGCGTGCAGCCGGCGGTCGATGTCGTCGAGGCCGCGGGCGACGGGCGCGAGCGCCGCCTCGATGTCGTCGAGCGACGGCACCGTGCCGGCGGCGGCCGCCGCGGCCAGGGCCGGCAGCGCCTGCGGCGGCCCGTCGAGCGCGCCGGCGTACAGGCGCGCGACCTTGCGCGCCGGGTCGAGCACGACCGCGGCGCTGGCGTCCGGGAACTCGCCCGGCTTGCGGCAGAACTTGTAGTAGCCCCAGCGCGCCTGCGGCGAGGCCTTCGGCACCGCGACCGACACGATCAGCTCGTCGTCCGCCAGCACGGTGGTGAAGGCGCCGGTCATCAGCGCCGCGACCGGGGTGCGGCGCGCGAATTTCGGCCCCGCGATCTCGGCCGTCGCGTCGAGCGCCGCCAGCGCGAGCGGCCAGTCGGCGGCGGGATCGGCATGGGCCAGGCTGCCGCCGACCGTGCCGCGGTTGCGCACGGCGCGATAGGCGATGCCGTGCGCCACGTGGCAGAGCATCTCCGCGCCCGGCAACGCGCCGGAAGCGTCCTCGAGACGCGCATGGGTGACGCCGGCGCCGATCAGCCAATGGTCGCCGCCGTCGGCGATGGCGTGGAGCGATTCGAGCCGGGCGATGTCGACCAGCAGGGCGGGACGCGCGAGACGCAGGTTCAGCATGGGCCCGAGCGACTGGCCGCCGGCCAGCGCCTTGGCCGCGCCCGCCGCCTGCGCCAAAAGGCGCGTCGCCTCGCCGAGGTCGCGCGGGCGCGCGTAGTCGAACGAAGCCGCCTTCATGCGCGCCGCTCCCCGCGCTTGGCCGCGGCGATCGCCGCGAGCAGCCGGCGCGGCGTCAGCGGCGTCTCGCCCACTTCCACGCCCAGATCCTTGAGCGCGTCGTTGACCGCGTTGAAGACGACGGCCGGCGGGGCGATCGCGCCGCCCTCGCCCATGCCCTTGATGCCGAACTCGGTGTAGGGCGACGGCGTCTCGAGGTGGAAGACGCGCAGGTTCGGCACCTCGCTCGCGCCCGGCAGCAGGTAGTCCATGAAGGTCGAGGCGAGCGGCTGGCCGTTGGCGTCGTACGGCGTCTCCTCGTAGAGCGCGGTGCCGAGCCCCTGCGCCACGCCGCCTTTGGTCTGGCCGTCGACGATCATCGGGTTCACCAGCGTGCCGCAATCCTCGACGATCACGTAGTCGAGGATCTCGACCTCGCCCAGCGCCGGGTCAACGGCGACCGCCGCCGCGTGGCTGGCGTAGCTGAAGGCGCCGGTGTCGACCTCGGGCTTGAAGCCGACCGTGACCTCGAGCCCGCCGCGGTCGACGTCGGGCGGCAGGCGCTCGGGCCTGAGATACCAGGCCTCGGCCACCTCTCGCAGGGCCACGGCGCGCTGCGGGCCGATCACCTGGCCGTTCCCGACCCGCACCGTGCCCACGGCGCATTGCATCACGTGCGCGCCGATCAGCGCCAGGCGCGGCGCCAGCGCGCGGCAGGCATTGGCGACCGCGCCGCCGGCCATGACGATGCTGCGCGACGCATAGGTGCCGGTCGAGAACGGCGTCACCGCCGTGTCGCCCAGGACCACGCGGATGCGGCCGAGCTCGACGCCCAGCACCTGGTGCGCGATCTGCGCCAGGGTCGTCTCCATGCCCTGCCCGTGCGAATGCACGCCGGCGCGCAGCTCGAGCCCGCCATCGGGCGTCACGCGCACCGTGGCGTTGTCGTAGCCCGGGATCAGCGGCAGGCCCCAGGACGAGAACACGCTGGTGCCGTGCGCCGTCTGCTCGCAGTAGGTGGCGAAGCCGACGCCGATCCGCCTGCCGTCGGGCTCGCCGCGCTTCTGGCGCGCGCGCCACTGGTCGAGGTCGAGCTTTTCCTTGGCGAGGAGCAGGCTCTTCCGGTAGTCGCCGCTGTCGTAGTGCTTGCGCGCGACGTTGTCGTAGGGCATGGCCGACGCCGGCACGAGATTGTCGTGCCTGACCTCCCACGGCTCGCGCCCGACGGCACGGGCGATGGCGTCGATCACCAGCTCCATGGCGAAGCACACGCCGGTGCGCGCCACGCCGCGATAGGGCAGGAAGCCCGGCTTGTTGGTGGCGACGCACCAGGTCTTGCAGCGGTAGCCGCGGAAATCGTAGGGGCCGGGCAGGTTGCCGGTGGCCTGGCCCGGCTCGAGGCCGATGGTGAAGGGCCAGGCGGAATAGGCGCCGCCGTCGATCGTGACCTCGGCGTCGAGCGCCTTCAGGCGGCCCGTCCTGTCGGCATAGGCGGTCAGCCTGTAGTGGTGCTGGCGCGCGTTGGCGCCGGCGACCAGGTGCTCGCGCCGGTCCTCGACATAGCGGAACGGCCGGCGGTACCTGAGCGCGAGCCACGCCACGCACAGCTCCTCGGGCTGCAGCACGCACTTGTAGCCGAAGCCGCCGCCGACATCGGGCGAGACGATGCGCACCTGGCCCTCGTCGAGCCCGAGGAACCGGGCGATGCCGACGCGGATGATGTGCGGCACCTGGGTCGAGGCGTAGACCACCAGCTGGTCGAGCCGCTCGTCCCAGGTGGCGAGCACGACCTTGCCCTCCTTCTCGAGCCCCAGCGTCAGGTGCAGGTTGTCGGGCCATTCGTCGTGCACGCGGGTCGCCTGGTCCTGGCGCGCGGCATGGGCGTCGACCAGCGGCGGCAGCTCGTCGAGCTCGAGCTCGATCTTCTCGGCGACGTCCTCGGCCGCGGCGCGCGTGGCGCCCACGCACATCGCCACGGCCTCGCCCACGTAGCGCACCTTGCCGTGCGCCAGCGGGTGGTGCTCGCTCAGCTTGTAGCCGGGAATGGTCGAGGTCGCGACGATCGGCAGCGCGCCGACGAGATCCTCGCGCAAGTAGACGTCGCGCTCGTGCCCGGCCGGCTTGGCGATGCGGCGGATGCGCCCGTGCGCCACGGGGCTGCGCAGGAACGCGACCTCGCTCTGGCCGGGCAGGATCATGTCCGACACGAAGTTGCCGCGCCCGTGCAGGTGGCGATGGTCCTCCTTGCGCCGGACGCTGGCGCCGATCCCCGTGCCCTGGTGGTCCATGTGTCCCGCTACCCCCTGTCGGCCAAGGTGTACTCGACAAGCTGCCATGAAACGTGGAGACCGTAGAACTCGCTCTCGCTCTCTTGCCGGTCCCCCCTCCCTTTGCGGGAGGGGGGACCGAACAGGATCAAGCCCCGGCGACGACCGCCTTACGTCCGCTTGATCGCCTTCGCGAAGCGGTAGTTGTCGAGGCCGGCCTCGCAGATGCGGAACCAGCGGTTCGACTCGTCGAGGAACGGCAGCCAGGCGTCGTAGACGCGCTTGAAGTCGGCGTCCTTGGCGGCAAGCTCCTTGTAGGTCTCGAACGTCGCATTGTAGCAAGCCTCGAGCACCGGTCGCGGGAACTGCTTCACCTGCACGCCGGCGGCGAGCAGGCGCTTCAGCGCCTCGGGGTTCCTGGCGTCGTACTTGGCCATCATCGACAGGGTCTGCTCCGCGGCCGCGGCCTCGTAGGCCTCGCGGAACGCCGGCGGCAGGGCCTGCCACTGGGCGAGGTTCGCCAGCGTGGTGATCTGCGCGCTGCCTTCCCACCAGCCGGGCGCGTAGTAGAACTTGGCGACGCGGTGGAAGCCCAGCTTCTCGTCGTCGTAGGGTCCGATCCACTCGGCGGCATCGATCGTGCCGCGTTCGAGCGAGGAATAGATGTCGCCCGGCGCGATCTGCTGCGGCACGACGCCGAGCTTGGTCATGATGATGCCGCCCAGGCCGCCGATGCGGAACTTGAGGCCCTTGAGGTCCTCGACGGTCTTGATCTCCTTGCGGTACCAGCCGCCCATCTGCACGCCGACGTTGCCGCACGGCATCGCGACGAGGTTGTCCTTCTTGTAGATGTCGTTCAGCAGCTCCTTGCCGCCGCCGTGATGCATCCAGGCCGCCTGCTGGCGCGCGTTGAGGCCGAAGGCGACGCCGGCGTCGAAGGCCCAGGCCGGGCGCTTGCCGAAATAGAACGACGTCAGCGTATGGCCGCACTCGACCGTGTTGTTCTGCACCGCGTCGGCGACGCCCAGCGGCGGCACGATCTCGCCGGCGGCGAAGGCGCGGATCTGGAACTTGCCGTCGGTCAGCTTCTCGATGCGCTGGCACATGGCCTCGGCCGAGCCGTGCAAGGCGTCGAGCGTCTTGGGCCAGCTCGTGACCATGCGCCACTTGACCGGCATCTGTGCCCGGACGACCGACGGCGCGGCGACGGCGCCGGCTGCCATGCCGACGGCGGCGCCCTTCAGCAGCTTGCGACGATGAATGTGTCCCATGATGTCCCTCTTCCCCTTTGGTTGACTTGTTTAGAACGTGACGTGCGGCGGCCTCCACTGGGTCCAGCCCACGACTTGCTGCAGCCGGGCCGCGAGCTGCAGCACGGCGGCGTCGGCATACCAGCGGCCGACGATCTGCAGACCGACCGGCATTCCGTCGCGCGTCAGCCCGCAGGGCACGCTGGCGGCGGGGTGGCCGGTCAGGTCGAACAGGCTCAGATAGGGCGTCCAGGCGGCGCGCATGTCGCCGGCCGTCTCGCCGGCGACCTCGATCGGCTGGAACACCGGATGATCGACGGGAAGCGGCGGCCGGCTCATGGCCGGCGTGACGACGAAATCGGCGTCGCCGAGCCAGGTTTGGACCATGCGGAAGAACTGCGTGCGCTTGTAGGTCGCCTGCACCACGTCCTGTCCGGAATAGCCGAGCGCGGCGCGGATCCCTTGCGCGAAGGACGGGTCGATGTCGCGCTCGATCGCGTCGATGCGCTGGCCGAAGCGCGCCGCCCAGTTCGACTGCTGCAGCACGGTCCAGGCGGCGTCCGGGTTCTCGATCTCGCCCGTGTCCTCGACGACGGCGGCGCCGAGCCGCTCGAGCGCCTGGCGGCAGGGCTGCGCCACCTGCGGGTCGAGAAGCCGGTTGCCGCAGAGCGGGCGCCAGCGCAGGCTGACGCGCGCCGGGTCGAAGGGCGCGGCGAGCGTCGCGGCCGCCGCCGGCGCGGGACAGCCGAGCGAGTGCGGATCGGACGGGTGCGGGCCGGCGACGACGTCGAGCATCAGGGCGACGTCGCCGACGTCGCGCGCCATCAGGCCGAGATGGATGAAGTTGTTGAAGCCGTCCGGCACCTGGCCGTGCGGCACCAGGCCGAGCGTCGGCTTGAGGCCGACCACGCCGCAGCAGGCGGCGGGCAGGCGCGTCGAGGCGCCGGCGTCGGTGGCGAGCGACAGCGGCCCCAGCCCCGCGGCGACCGCGGCCGCCGACCCGCCGCTCGATCCGCCCGGGGTGAGCGACGTGTGCCAGGGGTTGCGCGTGACGCCGTGGAGCGGCGAGTCGGTCAGGAGCTTGTGCGCGAACTCCGAGGTCGTGGTCTTGCCGACCAGGATCGCGCCGGCGGCCTTGAGGCGCGCCACGGCGACCGCGTCCTCGGCCGGCACGTTGTCGCGCATCAGGCGCGAGCCCCAGGCGGTGCGCACGCCGGCCGTGTTGACGATGTCCTTCACCGAGAACGGCACGCCGTGCAGCGGCCCGAGCCGGGCGCCGTTCTTCACGGCCGCCTCGGCCGCCGTCGCGGCGGCGAGCGCCTGGTCGGCGGCGATCTCGGCGAAGGCGTTGAGCCGGGGCTGCGACGCCGCGATACGGTCGAGCGTCGCGCGCACGAGCGCTGCCGGCGACAGGCGACCCGCGCGGATGCGCGCCGCCAGCTCGGTCGCGGTGACGAAGGCGAACTCGCCGGCCGGCCCGCCGGTTTCGACCTTGTGCCGCTTCGCCGCCTGTGTCACGGTCGCGCCGCCTTCATGTCGCTCCCGCCATCCACCGGATGAAGAAACCGCGCCGTCCGCCGACCGACCGCTCCACCACGCGCATCGCGCCGCGCCGCGCCGCACGGACTCGCGCCGGGCCGGACGGCCACGCGGCCGAGCCGCGGCTGCCGCTGTGGTCGCGGCCGGGCTATCTGCTCAGGCGCCTGAACCAGATCCATTACGCCCTCTTCTTCGAGGAGTGCCGGCAGTTCAACATCACGCCGGTGCAATACGGGCTGCTGACCGCGCTGCTGGTGCGCGGCGAGCTCGACCAGAACTCGCTCGCCGAGGAGCTGGGCATCGACCGCACCAACGTCGCCGACGTGATCGTGCGCCTGGCGGCGCGCGGCCTGCTGAAGCGCATGCCGAACCCGTTGGACCGCCGCGCCAAGCTGACCTCGCTGACCGCCAGGGGACGCGCGCTCACGGCCAAGGCCTTCGCCGCGATGCAGCGCTCGCAGGACCGCCTGCTGGCGCCCTTGAGCCAGGTCGAGCGCGACCGCTTCATGGCGACCCTGGTGCGGCTGATCGAGGCGAACAACGCATATGGCCGGACCGTGCTGCGCATGGATTGATCCCTAGGCCGGGTAGACCAGGTCGTTGGCGATCAGCAGCGTGTCGTAGACGCACTGGCGTTCCTTCAACAGCAGGCGCCCGTCGACCCGGGCGAAGAGGTCGAGATAGACCCCGGCTTGGTGGATCGTGGTCGGGCCTTCCATCAGCGTCTGCAGCAAGAGGTAGTTGGCGCGGGCGCGGATCAGCTCGCGCTCGGCCGACAGCACGCGCGTGTTGCTGACGAAGTGGCGCAGATAGCGCGGCGCGAACATCTGCGTGCGGGCGATGGCGAAGGCGCGGTCGCGCAGCATCGCCTTGCTGTCGGCATAGACGAGGCCGACGGCCAGGCCCGCGTCGTGGTTCTCCTTGGCCGTGATGCGGTAGACCGCGTCGTCGGTGAAGAACTCGGGCCATTGCTCGACGTCGCCGCGGTCGAGCGTCTCGCAGTAGAGGGCATGGAACTCGTCGATCTCGAGCCGCAGCGCGCGCAGATCGGCGGGGGCGAGCGCCGGCTTGATCGGGGTGACGTTGCCGGTCATGGGATCAGAGCCCCATCACGTCGCGGTAATGGCGATACATGGCGCGGATCGCCGACTCGCTGATCAGCGTATGGGTCGTGCCCTCGGTCTCGCCGCCGAGCTTGAGCACCGACTGGTCGCCGGTCGAGCGGCGCACGCCTTCCTGCAGGAACTTCATCGCCTCGTTGTCCTCGAGGCCGAGGAAGCCCGACGGGCCCATCAGGTTGCCCTGGCGCAGCCGGTGGCGCGTCATCGCCTCGTCGTCGCCCTCGTAGCCGAACATGACCCAGATCATGATCATGCTGTGCGGCCCGTTCGGCACGATGTGGCGGATGCCGAGCGTGTTGAGCTCGCGCTGCACGATCAGGTTCGGCCAGATCGTCTGCATGGTGACCGACCAGGGCGAATCGAACTCGCGCACGAAGTCGAGGAAGCGGCCGTCGGCGAGCTTCATGTCCTCGCGGAAGGCGCGCATCTCCTTCTTGCTGTCCTGGTCGACCGAGGCGGAGGGGTCGTCGCTCTTGGCCGAGGCCATGGTGCCGTGCCGGCCGCTCTTGTCGGCGATCATGGCCGACTTGTTGCCGGCGGCGAGCAGGCCGAACGTCACCAGGTAGGAGTGCAGCAGGGTCGCGTGATACGGGTCCTTCAGGTTCTCGTGATAGAGCTTCCAGTTGGCCGGCAGCTCGTTGCGGTAATAGCCGAGCAGCCTCGGCTTGCGGCCTTTGAACACCGCCTCGAAGTCGGTGAGGATCTCGGGCCCCAGGTACTCGGCCACCGGCTCCATGTCGGCCGCGTACGAGGCGAACACCACGCCGTGCAGCGTCTGGACGTGGAGCTTGCGCAGCCCGTGCTCCTCGTTGCGGAAGTCCTTGGGCATGCCGCCTTCCTTCTTCAGGCCGCGCTTGAACGGCACGCCCTGCAGGTTGCCGGCGAGGTCGTAGGTCCACTGGTGGTAGGGGCAGACGAACTCCTTGGCGTTTCCGCGCAGCGAGCGGCAGAACTCGACGCCGCGATGGGCGCAGCGGTTCTCGACCACGCGGACCTGGCCGTCGGTGTCGCGCGCGACGACGACCGGCGTCGGGCCGACATAGGAGCGCTTGAAGTCGCCGGGATCGGGAATCTCGGCCTCGAGCGCCACGAAGTTCCAGGTGCGCCCGTGGAAGATGCGCTCGATCTCGCGCGCGTAGATCTCGTCGCTGGTGTAGATCCAGTCCGGCACCACGCTCAAGCCCTGCTCGGGCCATTTCAGCCGAGGCGCCGCGCGCTCCTTGGGGCCCGTGCCGGGCTGGCCGATGACCGTGTCAGCGCTGAACATGAGCTTGCCTCCTCGGGCGGCGCCAGGAGCCGCCTCAAGCCGCGGGCGCGACCGCCGACGCGGCGGCCGCCGATACGATGTCCTTGAGCTTCCGCGCCGGGTCGCACAGCGCCGCCGCGTCGACCTCGGCACCGGTCTCGATCAGCCGGCGCGCCAGGCGCAGCTCGCCGCCCATGTTGAAGCCGACGGCGAAGACCAGGCGCCCGCCGGCGAAGGCGAAGCCGATCGCCTTGCCGCCCGCGGGATCGCCGCGCCAGGCGACGGCGTCGCCTGGCCCCGCCAGGCCGTACATCTGGATGTTGGCGTCGAACTGGTCGGACCAGAACCACGGCACCTCGGCGTAGCGGCGCTCCTG
Source organism: Alphaproteobacteria bacterium (assembly GCA_023150455.1). Classification (GTDB taxonomy): domain Bacteria; phylum Pseudomonadota; class Alphaproteobacteria; order JAEULC01; family JAEULC01; genus JAEULC01. The sequence goes on from JAKLKW010000106.1 coordinate 11,363, forward strand.
GCCGACCAGGTTGCGCGCCACCGCGATCGCCTGGTTCTGCGCGTTCTGCCACGATTCCAGCCGCACGCGGCGGCCGAGGATCGGGTTGGGATGGCTGGTCACGTCGCCGGCGGCCCAGACGTTCGCCAGCGTGGTGCGGCCGTACTCGTCGACCACCAGCCCGTCCTCCGAGCGCGCGCCGGCAGCCTCGCCCAGCTCGGTGTTCGGCACGATGCCGATGCCGATCACGACGAGGTCGGCCGGCAGCACGCTGCCGTCCTGAAGCTCGACGCCGGTGACCCGGTCCTGGCCCAGGATGCGCTGGGCGCCGCGGCCCAGATGCAGGTCGACGCCGTTCAGGCGATGCAGCCGCTCGACCTGCGCCGCGACCGCGCGCGGCACCACGCGCTCGAGCAGGCTGTCCTGGCGCTCGACCACCGCGACGGCAAGCCCGCGCTTGACCGCGCTCGACGCCACCTCGAGCCCGATGAAGCCGCCGCCGATGACGACCAGGCGCGCGCCCGGCGCCAGCGCCCGCGCCAGGGCGGCGCAGTCGTCGAGCGTGCGCAGCGTGTGCACCCCCGGCAGGTCGGGCGCACCGGCGAGCGGCCGCGCGCGGCTGCCGGTACACAGGACAAGCCGGTCATACGTCAGCCATGCGCCGTCCGACAGCAGCACGCGCTGCGCCGAGGTCGCGATCGCCTCGGCGCGGACGCCGAGGCGCAGCTCGATGGACTTCTCGTCGTAGAACGCGCGCGGATGCACCTCGGTGCTCTCGGGCGCGGCCTCGCCCAGCAGCACGGCCTTGGAGAGCGCCGGCCGCTCGTAGGGCAGGTGCTTCTCGTCGCCGACCAGGACGATGCGCCCGGCGAAGCCCTCGGCGCGCAGCGCCTCGGCGCAGCGCGCGCCGGCCTGGGCCGCGCCGACGATGACGATCCGGCGACCGGCGCTCACGGGCTTCCTTCGTCCAGCTCGACCATCACGCGGCCGCCGTCGACGCGTACCTTATATACGTCCACCGCCTTGCTGACCGGCGGCCCCTTGGGCTGGCCGGTCTTGAGGTCGAAGCGGCCCTGGTGGATCGGGCATTCGATGCAGCCGTCCTCGATCACGCCGTCGGACAGCAGCGCGAACTGGTGCGTGCAGACATTGCCGAGCGCGAAATACTCGCCGCCCGCGCGGCAGACCGCGATGTCCTTGCCGGCGATCTTGACGCCGACGACCTCGTCGTCGCTCAAGGCCTCGGCCTCGGCGACCGGATGCCACGCCATGCCGCCCCTCCCCATCCCCATCCCCGAACCGGCGGTATGCCGCCGAAGAAGATCAGTATACCACCTAATTTTCCCGGACAGCAACGCCCGCCCGTTCCCGGCGGGAAGTGCGGTGGTTCCGGGGCCTTGGAGGAGCCGCGCGCGGACGGCGGCCGGTGCTACAGCGTGGCGACGCCGAGGAACGGGCGCGGGCCGGGCCGCTCGCGGTCGCCTTCCATCAGGCTGCACAGCGCGGAGATGTCGTCGCCGGCGACGAAATGGCTCATGGGCAGATGCAGCAGGCGGCGCCGCTTCTCCTCGAGCGCGGCTTCGCTGACGCCGCGCAGGAAGGCCTCGATCGAGTCCGGCAGCGGCTCGTCGAAGGTCCAGCCGACGCCCAGCCGGTCGATCAGCCCGCCGACCTCGAAGTTGCGTGCCGCCAGGCACGGCACGCCGAAGAACCCGGCCTCGTAGAAGCGGCAGGGAAGCAGCCAGCGAGAATTGTCGGACACGTTCTCGAGGTCGAGCGCCCAGACAAAATCGATCTCTGCATAGATCCGCTGCAGGTCGTTCGGCACGACGTACTCGCCTTCGTAGACGATGTTCGGGTTGCGCTTGCGGATCTCGGCGAAGTAGTCGCGGTCGACCGTGGTGAAGATGCCGCGGAACTTGAACAGCACCTCGCCGCGCAGCCGCTCGGCCAGCTGCGCGATCAGGTCGAGCGTGCCGTGGCCGCGGATGAGGCCGTTGTAGCCCACCACCCAGCGATAGCCCTGCCGGTCGCCCTGCGGACGCCCGACCGGCAGCTTGCGCCGTTCGGACGGCAGCAGCACCGGCTCGGACAGCTTGTTCTCCAGCAGGAACCACGGCTTCCGGTAGAACTGCACCGGCCCGTAGTAGTGGCGCAGGAACCCCGGCGAGGACAGCACGAGCAGCGCCACGCGCCTGAGGCAGAAGCGCTCGACCGTGCGCAGGAGGCGGGAGAACAGGCCCGGGCCGACGAAGGCGGGCTGGATGTCCAGCACCTCGTAGACCACCCGGGCACGGCTGCCCGAGATCGCGCGGGCGAACAGCGCCAGCAGCAGCTGGTCGATGTTGCGCGCGTAGTAGATCGCGGCCTGGCGCAGGCGGCGCCGGTGCGCCATCAGCGTCGGCAGCGCCGCCAGCATGGCGCCGAGGCGCTGCAGGTAGCGCGTGTCCTGCGTGCGGCCGAGCTGGATATGCGGCCAGGTCGGGCGATAGTCGCGGTTGTAGCGGTCGCGCCGGAAGCCGAAGACCGTGAGCGCGTAGCCGTGCCCGAGGAACCCCTCGGTGCGCTTGATCGTGCAGGAATCGACGATGTCCGGGACGAACAGGGCCAGCTCGCGGCCGCGCGTGTCGCGCATGACTATCGGATCCTCTTTGGCAATCGCCGGATTCGCAAACGCCGGACTGTCCCCCCGGGCGGCCGCATTCGAACGCACCGTCGGGCGCGGCGGAGTCTAGCGGGCCAACCCCGCCCGCCGGGTGACTATTCTGTGTCGCCCCCGCCGTCGCGCGGACCCCGCCCGCTCGCGCCCGCGGATAGCTTCCCAGAAAAGTCACAACCGCGGATCGTCATCGCCACCTATAGCTCGGTCCCGCAATGCTCAAGAGCGGCCGGCGGCGATGCGACCAAGCTGCCGGAACAGGTGAATGCGCGCCAATCTGAAGACCAAGAGCATCAAGGGCGTGCTGTGGTCCGCGAGCGAGGGCTTCGGCGTCGCGGCCCTGTCCTTCGTCACCTTCATGGTCATGGCGCGCGCCCTCGACCCGCGCGACTTCGGCGTCGTCGCGATGGCCGGGGTGTTCGTCTTCTTCTCGAACCTCGTGGCCGGGCACGGCTTCGCCGACGCGATCGTGCAGCGCCTGAAGCTCGACCCCGAGCATCTCGACACGGCGTTCTGGAGCACGCTGGGGCTTTCGCTCGCCCTGATGGGGCTGTGCCAGGCGGCGGCGGAGCCGGCCGCCGCCCTGCTCGGCGAGCCGGCGCTGGCGGAGGTGCTGCGCTGGCTGAGCCTGAGCCTGCCGATCGGGGCGGCGGCCAGCGTGCCGACCGCCGTGTTCCGCAGCGACATGCTGTTCGCCCACGTCGCCATCTGCACGGTCTCCGGCCGCCTGGCGGGTGCGGCGGTCGGCGTCGCCATGGCGCTGACGGGCTGGGGCATGTGGAGCCTGGTGGGACAGCAGATCGCCGGCACGGTGATCAGCGCGGCCGCGGTCGCCCTCCTCGCGCGCTGGCGGCCGCGGCTGCATTTCTCCGTCCGGCACCTGCGCGAGATGTGGGCGTTCGGCTTCCACGTCTCCGCGAGCCAGGTGGTCGCGGGCGCGGGCGAGCAGCTGCTGAACCTGCTGATCGGCGCGCTGTTCGGCTCGACGGCGCTCGGCTACTTCGCCGTCGCGTGGCGCATGGTGCAGCTGATCCGCTCGCTGGTGTCCAGCGCCGTCTACTATGTGGGGCTCAGCGCCTTCGCCAAGCTGCAGGACGACCGTCCGGCCGTGACGCGCGCCTATGTGCAGTCGACGCGCATGAGCTGCCTGGCTGGGTTCCCGATCGGCATCGGCCTGGCGCTGCTCGCGGGACCGGTGATCGCCGTGCTGTTCGGGGCGAAATGGCAGGCCAGCGCCGGCCTGCTGTCGGTGCTCGCCCTCGACATCATCACGGCGTTCTGCTGCATCTTCAACAGCGCGCTCTACCGGGCCATGGGCAAGCCGGAGTGGTCCTTGTGGCTGGCGCTTTCATGGGTCGCGGCCGGGATCACGGGCGTCGTGCTGCTGGCGCCGTTCGGGATGCCGGCCATCGTCATGTTCTGGGTCGTGCGCGGCGTGGCGCTGGTGCCGCTCAACGTCTGGCTCGCGCGGCGCCTGCTGGGAGCACCGCTGCGCCACCTGCTCGACCCGATGCGCATTCCCGCGATCGCCTCGGCCGTCATGGCGCTCGGGCTCGTCGCCGGACGGACGCTGCTGGAGCAACACGGGTTCGGACCGGTCGTGCAGCTGGGCCTGCTGGTCCCGCTGGCCATGCTGCTCTACCTGGGCGTCGTGCGCATCCTGTCGCCCGAGCTCGCCGAGCTCGCGACGCGCACGGCGCGCGTCATGTTGATGCCGGCGCGCGGATCGCAATAGGCGCCCGGCGCGCCTCGGACGAAAGATGCGTGACATGCAGCCGTTCCGGTCCGCCGTCCCCCGCCGCTGGCTCCTGGCCGCGCTCGCGACGGTGCTCGCCTCGCCGGCCGTTCCTTGGGCCGACCGCCGCGGTGCGCCACGTCATCTGCGGCCCGAACGCCTGCTGAGCGACCTCGGCGGCGCGCGTGCGATCGGGCGGCAATACCTGGCCTTGGCGCCGCAGGAAGCCGCGCCCGGGCTGCTGGCGCGGTGCCTCGACGCCGGGACCGGCGCCGGGGCGTGCGGCGACGCCGGGCCCGAGCGGCTGCGCCGGGCGCTGGACGAGCAGCGCCGGCGCGACTTCGCCGCCGGCGACACGGTGGTGATCGACGGCTGGATCCTGGCGCGCACCGAGGCCCGGCTGTGCGCGCTGGCGGCGCTGGGCTGACCATGATCCGCGACTTCCACGAGCACGCGGACGGCGCGACGATCGAGGCCGATCTCTGCATCGTCGGCGCCGGCGCGGCGGGCATCACGCTCGCGCACGAGCTCAGGAATTCGCGCCGCCGCGTCCTGCTGGTGGAAAGCGGCGGGCTGGACGCCGACGCGGCGACGCAGGAGCTGTATGCGGGCGAGAATGTCGGCATGCCCTATCCGCCGCTCGACACCGCGCGGCTGCGGTTCTTCGGCGGCACGACCAACCACTGGGACGGCCATTGCGCGCCGCTCGACGCGATCGACTTCGAGAAGCGCCGCTGGGTGCCCCATAGCGGCTGGCCGCTCACGCGCGCCGACCTGGCGCCGGCCTACGAGCGGGCCCAGGTCATGTGCGAGCTGGGGCCCTGCGAATACCGGCCGGAGCGCTGGGGCGACGCGCTGCCCGGCCTGATCGATTTCGAGTCCCGGCGGCTGGTCAACCGCCTGTGGCAGTTCGGCCCGCCCACGCGCTTCGGCCGGCACTACCGCGACGCGCTGAACGACGCGGCCAATGTCGAAGTGCTGCTCAACGCCAATGTCGTCGAGATCGTCGTCAACGACGAGGCCACGGCCGTGCGCAAGCTCCGCCTGCGCAGCCTGGAGGGCAGGTCCGGCGCGATCCGGCCGCGCACGGTCGTCGTCGCCTGCGGCGGCATCGAGAATGCGCGCCTGCTGCTGGCGTCCGACCGGGTCATGAAGAACGGCCTCGGCAACGCCAACGACCTGGTCGGGCGGTTCTTCCAGGAGCATCCGCACGCAATCTTTGCCTTTGCCGTTCCCGCGGTGCCGATCGATCGGCTCGGTGTCTACTACGGCAATTTCGCGGCGCGGGGCGAGGCCGGCGCCGCGGTGTTCCAGGCGAAACCGGGCCTGAGCGAAGACATCCAGCGCCGCGAGGGGCTGCTGAACTGCTGCATCGACGTCGGCTGGGGCTACCAGCGCAGCCCGGGCTACCTGAAATTCCGCGCCGTCGCCAAGTCGCTGGCGCAGGGCCGGATGCCCCGGGACCTCGGGCACGCCGTGCTGACCATGGCCGGCGACCTGGGCGGGCTTGCCGAAGGGCTGTACCGGCGCGCGCGCGACCAGAACGTGTTCTGGTTCGCCTGCAGCGTCGAGCAGGCGCCGAACCCGGACAGCCGCGTCACGCTGGCGGCCGAGCGCGACGCGCTCGGGCTGCCGCGCGTCCGCCTCGACTGGCGGCTGTCGCCGCTCGACAAGATCACCGCGCGGCGCGCCTGCCGCCTGGTGGGCGAGGAGTTCGCGCGCCTGGGACTTGGGCGCATGCGGCTGGACGATTGGCTGCTGGCCGACGACACGACCTGGCAGGACATGGACGTGCGCTACCATCACATGGGCACGACGCGCATGAGCGACGATCCGAAACGGGGCGTGGTCGACCGGCACTGCCGCGTGCACGGAATCGACAATCTCTACGTCGCGGGCAGCTCGGTGTTCCCGACCTCGGGCTACGCCAACCCGACGCTGACGATCGTGGCGATGGCCGTGCGCCTGGCCGATCACCTGACCGATCGCCTGGCCGATCGCCTGGGCGGCGGCAACGGAGGCTAGGCCGGAGCCGGACTGGCGGACAGGGCCGGGGCGAGCAGCGGCCAGGTGCGGTCGCGCTCGGAAATGCGCGTCACTTGCAGCGGCCACTCGATGCCGAGCACGGGATCGTCGTGACGCACGCCCGAGGAGGCCTTGGGCTCGTAGAACGCCGAGACGAGGTAGTCGACCTCGCAGTCGTCGACCAGCGTCTGGAATCCGTGTCCGAAGCCGGCGGGGATGTAGCTCATCAGACCGGATTGCGGCGTCAGCTCCACGCCGAACCACTTGCCCCAGCTGGGCGAGCCCGGGCGGAGGTCGACCGCGACGTCGAACACGGCGCCGCGCACGCAGCGCACCATCTTGACCTCGCCGTGCGGCGGGATCTGGAAATGCATCCCGCGCAGCGTGCCGCGGAACGGGTTCACCGAGACGTTGGACTGCACGAACTCGGCGCACAGGCCGCGCCGCGCGAACTCGTCGCGACACCAGGCCCGGGCGAAGTGGCCGCGCTCGTCGCTGTAGCGCTCGAGCTCGATGACGTAGGCGCCCTCGAGCGCCGTTTCACGGAAGATCATGGGGCCGCCAGTACAGTTCGGGGTCGAGCTGGCCGGTGCCGAGCAGCCGGCGCAGCTCGCGCAGGCGGGTGAACGCCGGCGCCTCGAAGGTCGCCCTGTCCATGCCGATGCGCGCGAACAGCCGGCCGAGCTGCAGCGCGCCGCGGCGCGCATCCCACTTGCAGCGGAAGCCGGGCAGCGCGCGGGCGATCTTGCGGAACGACACCCGGTAGCTGCGGTTGTCGCCGTTGCCGCGCCCCAGCTCGATCGCGCAGCCCGGGAACGCGTCGGCGACGACCTGGGCGATCTCGCGGACGCGATAGTTGTTGGCGTCGTCGCCGACGTTGAAGACCTGCGCGGCGACGGCGTCGCGCGGCGCCGCCAGGACGGCGGCGACGGCGGCGGCGATGTCCTCGACGTGCGCGAGCGGGCGCCAGGGCATGCCGTCGCTGGTCAGCACGATCCGCTTCGTCGTCCAGGCGAGGCCTGCGAGGTTGTTGAGCACGATGTCGAAGCGCATGCGCGGCGAGGCGCCGAACGCGGTCGCGTTGCGCAGGATGACCGGGCTGAAGTCGCGGTCGGCCATCTCCAGCAGGTCGCGCTCGACCAGCACCTTGCATCGTGCATAGGCGGTCTGCGGCGCCGGCAGCGACGACTCGTCGACGACGCCGTCCTCGGCCGCGCCGTAGACGCTGCAGGACGAGGCATAGACGAACCGCGACACGCCGGCGGCCTTGCACAGCCGCGCCAGGCCGATCGAGCCGCGGTGGTTGATCTCGTAGGTCCGCGTCTCGTCGACCTCGCCCAGCGGGTCGTTCGAAAGCTCCGCCAGGTGCACGACGGCGTCGAGCCCTTCCACGTCCGCCGGGGTGATCCGCCGGATGTCGCGCGTGGCGATCGCCGGCCGGTCCTTGCCGTCGTGATAGAGCCAGCCGGCGCGGTAGTAGCCGGTGTCGAGGCCAAAGACGGCATGGCCGTCGCGCGCGACGACGGGCGCCAGCACGCTGCCGATATAGCCGTCGCTGCCCGTGACCAGGACCTTGAGCTGGCGCGCCTCGGCCGGGGCGGAAGCCGCTCCGGCCGCCTCCGGCGCCGGCGGGCGCGTGTCGACTACCAGGTCTTCCATGGCGCATCCCCGCGCTGCCACATGCTCTCGAGCAGCTGCTTGTCGCGCAGCGTATCCATGTTCTGCCAGAAGCCGCGGTGGCGGTAGGCGACGAGCCGGCCTTCTTCGGCCAGGCGCTCCAGCGGCTCGCGCTCCCAGGTGGTGTCGTCGCCTTCGATGTAGTCGAAGACCGCCGGCTCGAGCACGAAGAAGCCGCCGTTGACGAAGCCGCCGTCGTCGTTCGACTTCTCGCGGAAGCCGCGCACCTTCGCGTCGTCCGGCGACAGGCCGAGCGCGCCGAAGCGCCCGGGCTGGCGCACCGCCGTCACCGTGGCGACCGCGCCGGAGCGGCGATGGAAGTCGATCAGCTCGTCCAGGTCGATGTCGGCGACCCCGTCGCCGTAGGTCAGGCAGAAGGTCGCCTCGCCCAGGTACGGCCGCACGCGCTTGAGGCGCCCGCCCGTCATCGTCGTCTCGCCGGTGTCCACCAGCGTGACGCGCCACGGCTCCACGCCGTTGCGGTGGGTCTCGATCGTGTCGGCATGCAGGTCGAAGGTGACGTCGGAGCGCGCCAGGACGTAGTCGCGGAAGTAGCGCTTGATCATGTCGCCCTTGTAGCCGCAGCAGACCACGAACTCGTTGAGGCCGTATGCGCCGTAGATCTTCATGATGTGCCAGAGCATCGGCTGCCCGCCGATCTCGACCAGCGGCTTGGGCCTGATCGCGCTCTCCTCGCTGATGCGCGTGCCGTAGCCGCCCGCCAGAATGACGACTTTCATGCGGCGTCTCCCGACATTGCCCCGCGGATGCGATTGGCCGCGCCGCGTGCCCGCGCCGCCACGGACGGCGCCGGAAGCGGGGCGCGGCCTGCCTTGGACCGCCCGTCGAGCAGGCGCTCGTACAGCCGCACGTAGCGGTCGGCGACCTCGCGGCCGCTGAAGGACCGCACCGCCTTCTCGCGCGCGCGGCGCGACAGGCCGTTGCTGCGCCGACCCTGCTCGATGCACCAGGCGATGCCGCGGGCGAGGTCGGCCGGCGACAGGTGCTGCGCCAGATAGCCGTTGACCCAGTGGTCGATCATGTCCACCACGCCCGTGTTGTTGAACGCGGCGACGGGCGTGCCGCAGGCCAGGGCCTCGATGGCGGTCTTGCCGAAATTCTCCTCGATCGAGGGAACGGCCATCACGTCGGCGGCGGCATAGAGCGAGGCCAGGCTGACCTCGTCGCGCAGCACGCCGACATAACGCGTCTCGAACCCGGCAAGCTGCTCGCCCGTGCTGGCGCCGAACACGACGACCATGGCGCGCCGCGTCCAGCCCTGCTCCGCCAGCGCGTTTATCGCCTCGCGCAGGTAGCGAAAGCCCTTGCGCGGATCGGTCGTGCTGTGCAGCGCGCCGAACAGGACGATCCGCTTGTCCTCGGGCAGCTGCCACATCGCGCGGGCCACGTCCTTGTCGATCGGCACAAACCGGTCGACGTCGATGCCGTTCGGAATGACCGTGATCTCGTTGCCGTGCGTCAGCGGGCTGCGCCGGGCGCAGTCCGCGATCCACCGGCTGAGCGCCACGTAGTGGACGGGGACGCCGCGCCAGGCCCGGAGCTTGCGCCGCCATTGCCATCGGCTGATGTCGTAGGTGCGGTTGGAGCCGAGCTGCGGGCATGCGCCGCAGCCGGAAACATAGCGGTCGCAGCCGCCGCTGTAGTGGCAGCCGCCCGTGATCGGCCACATGTCGCGCAGCGTCCAGACCAGGACGTAGTCGCCGAGCCGGCGCAGCGATTCGATCGGCGTGCCGCCGCGCCCCGACCAGTGGAACTGGACGATATCGGGCTCGAGCCGCGCCAGCTCGCGCCGCACGTCGAAGGGCAGCCAGCCGACGGTCCACCAGTTCTCGCGCCGCCAGTCGTAGAGCCGCAGCGGCACGCGGTCGAGGCGGTCGCGCAGGCCTTCGCGCAGGACGGACAGCTTGCCGCCGCCGCCGAGCGCGATCACCGACGGATCGTCGCCGTACTTGCGCTGCACGAGCATCAGCGAATCGGCGCCCGCCGCCTGCAGCGACTTGTGCAGATTGTATGCGCCCTTGGCCGCGCCCCCCTCGATGTCGACCGGGGAAACATGGACGATGCGCATCGGCGTCTCTGGGCTCGTTGAGATCGGGATCGGAATTCGGCACGCGGCGCCCGGCCTTGCGGGAGCCCGGCGGCCGCGCGACGTGATCCTTGAGGAGCCCCCGGTGCCAAGCCAGTGATTATCCTGTGATCGGCCGCGATCGCCCGCCGTACCCACATGCGAATCGTGTAAGTACGGCGTCGAACCGGTGGGGGCAGGGAGCGGGCGATGGCGGAACAGCCTTTGGTCAGCGTCGTGACGCCGGTCTACAACGGCGCCCGGTACCTCGACGAATGCATCGAGAGCGTGCTGAGCCAGGACTACGAGAACCTGGAACATGTCATCCTGGACAATGCCAGCACGGACGCGACGCCCGGGATCCTCGGCGAGTTCGCGCGCCGCGACCCCCGCATCCGCGTGTTCCGCAATCCCGAGACGCTGTGGGTGATCGACAACTGGAACCGGGCGCTGGAGCTGATCTCGCCGCACAGCCGCTATTGCCGCATCCTGCATGCCGACGACGCGATCTACCCCGACGCGATCGCCGCCGCCGTCGCGCTGGCCGAAGGTTCGCCTTCGGTCGGCATCGTCGGCGGCCTCAGGCTCCGGGGCGATCACGTCGAATGCCGCGGGCTGCCGAGCACGCGTTCGGTTTTTTCCGGCGCCGAGGTGATACGCCCGTTCCTGAAGGGCGAGATCTACGCGCTGGCGCCCACGTCGATGCTCGTGCGCTCCGACCTGGTGCGCGCGCGCCAGCCCTTCTACCCGCGGCAATACCTGCATGCCGACCTGGCGGCCTGCTTCGAGATCCTGGCGCAGCACGACTATGGCTTCGTGCACCAGGTGCTGTCGTTCTCGCGCAAGCACGCCGACTCGATCACGACGACCGTGGCCCAGCGCAAGCAGACGATCCGGCGCGAGGGGCTGCTGATGCTGCAGCAATACGGCCCGCGCTTCTTTCCGCTCGACGAGCTGGCCGAGATCGAGCGGGCGACGCTCAGGCGGTACTACCGGCTGCTGGTCCGCAGCTTCGTGACCGGCCGGGGACGCGAGTTCCTGTCCTATCACATCGACGGGCTGCGCGACGCCAACCGCCTGCCCTCGATCCTCGACCTGCTCGTGGCGCTCGCCGGAGAGCTGGCCGAGTCGGCCGTGGCGCCCGGCAAGGTCATCCGCCACCTGCGCGCACGCCTGCGGCACTAGCGCGCATCATGCGCGCGCGCCGGCCGGCCCGGCCGGGAAGCTAGCCCAACT
>JAKLKW010000107.1 GCA_023150455.1 Alphaproteobacteria bacterium
CGGCTATCTGCCGTTCGCCCAGTCCGGCGGACAATTGCTGTTCCATCTGTTCAGCCGCCTCTACGAGCGAACCTCGATTATCGTGACGACCAACCTCGCCTTCGGGGAATGGCCCAGCGTATTCGGCGACGCCAAGATGACCATCGCGCTGCTCGACCGCCTGACCCATCACTGCGACATCGTCGAAACCGGCAACGAAAGCTGGCGCTTCAAGAACCGGGCCTGAAACAACACCCTCAGAGCGCCCTCCGGCGATGCGCTGCGCTGCGCAAGGGCTTCGCGCGTCGCCTCCGGGCGCTCTTCATTCCTCACCCAAAGGGGTCAACATTGCACGCCGATCAGGGGTCTACATTCGGCGCCGACTGACATGCTCGGCAAGTTCCACATCATGCGCCATCTCGGCGAGGCGCGCGACAGGGTGCGCAAGGCCGAATACGCCCGGCTCAGCGGCAAGGACCGGCGCTTCATCAGGGGCCAGAAGTACACGCTGCTCTCGCGTGACGAGCAATATCTCCGCCTCAAGGTCCTCACTTGCATGCTTCCCGCGCTATGATCCCCCAAAATCGCCCACTCGATTCCCCGAAGACCCTTTCTTTTCAGTCGCTTGAGCCGTCAACGGTCGGCAATCACCTATCAGCCGGAATCCCGGCTGATAGCTGAAAGCTGACGGCTGATCGCTTCTACTGTCCGGGGCGCGAACGCGCGATGGCGCGGCTCAAGAGCAGCACCGGGAGGATGCCGGCGAGGACGATGGCGAGCGAGGGGACCGCGGCGGAGGCCAGGCGCTCGTCCTTGGCGAAGTTCGCCGCCTGGACCGCGAGCGTGTCGAAGTTGAAGGGCCTGAGGATGATCGTCGCCGGCAGCTCCTTCATCGCGTCGACGAACACCAGCAGCGCGGCGGTCGCGATCGAGCCCGCCATCAGCGGCGCATGCACGCGCACGAGCGTCCTGCCCGGGCCCACGCCCAGGTTGCGCGCGGCCTGGTCCATGCTCGGCTTGATCTTGCCTAGGGACGCCTCGACCGTGTTCTGCGCCACCGCGAGGAAGCGCACGACCAGGCCGAAGGCCATCGCCGCCATCGTGCCGCTGAACAGCAGGCCGGTCTCGACGCCGAACAGTCCCTCGCCGATCCGGCCGGCCGCATGGTCGAGCCAGCCCGCCGCCAGCAGCACGCCGACGGCGATCACCGAGCCGGGAATGGCATAGCCGAGGCCGGCGATGCGCGAGGTCGTGCGCGTCGCGGGTGACGGGTCGAGGCGCTGGGCATAGGCGATCAGGAGCGCGATCGGCACCGACACGGCGGCGACGGTTGCGGCCAGCAGCACGCTGTTGGCGGCACCGGCGAGCAGCCGGCCGCCCAGCATGTCGCTGTCGTCGTACCCCGCCAGCCGGATCAGGATCAGCACCGGCAGCACGAAGCCGAGCACGACCGGGGCGGCGCAGATCAGGAAGACGACGGCGGCGCGCCAGCCCTCGAGCCGCGGCGTCGGCAAGGGGCGGTAGCGCGCCGAGCTGTGATGCACGCGCGCCTGGCCGCGGCTGAGCCGCTCCAGCGCCATGACGCCGAGCACGAACAGCATCAGCGTGGCCGAGAGCTGCGCCGCGGCCACGGGCTGGCCGAGGCCGAACCAGGTGCGGTAGATGCCGGTCGTGAACGTGTCGACGCCGAAATGCTGCACGGTGCCGAAATCGGCCAGCGTCTCCATCAGCGCCAGCGCGACGCCGCCGACGATCGCCGGCCGCGCCAGCGGCAGCGCCACGCGCAGGAAGTTGCGCCACGGCCCGCAGCCGAGCGTGCGCCCGACCTCCAGCACGCAGACCGACTGCTCGAGGAAGGCCGCGCGCGCCAGCAGGTAGACGTAGGGATAGAGCGTGAAGGTCATGACCATCACGGCGCCGGGCAGCGAGCGGATCTCGGGGAACCAGTAGTCGCGCCGCGCCCAGCCGGTGGCGGCGCGCAGGGCGACCTGCAGCGTGCCCGAGGTCTGCAGGAAATCGGTGTAGGCGTAGGCGACGACATAGGCCGGCATGGCGAGCGGCAGCACCAGCGCCCATTCCAGCACGCGGCTCCCGGGGAAGCGGCACATGGTCACGAGCCAGGCCGCCGCCACGCCGCCGACGGCCGTGCCGATCGCGACGCCGATCACCAGCAGCACGGTGTTGGCGAGGTAGTCCGGCAGCACGGTCGAGGCGAGATGCGCCCACACGCCCTCGGACGATCGCAGCACGTTCGCCGCCACCAGCAGCACCGGCACGCTCAAGACCGCGGCGATGGCGGCGCCGAGCAGGGTGAGCACGCCCGGCCGTCCGCGGTGCGCGCCCAGGCGCGGCGGCAAGGTCGCGCCGAGATCCGTCATGGCGGTCATTTCGTGGGCATCATCCTGCGAATCGTTCGCAGATGCAAATCTGCGCGGCGGGGCGCTCAGTTACATCAAGAGGGCCGTGTCCGTCCCCCGGGCGGAATGTCGCGGCCTTGCCACAAGACCGGGCGTCCCGCTTGTATGCGGCCGCATGAACTACCGCCATGCCTTCCACGCCGGCAACTTCGCCGACGTCTTCAAGCACGCGGTGCTGACGCTGCTGGTCGAGCGCCTGAAGGCGAAGGACACGGGCTTCGCCGTGATCGACACCCATGCCGGCGCCGGGCTCTACGACGTGACCTCGGCCGAGGCGCAGCGTACCGGCGAGTTCGCGCGCGGCTACGGCCAGCTCGCCGGCCGGCTGCCGGCCGAGCTCGCTGCCTATGGCGCCGCGGTGATGGCGCTCAACCCGAAGGGCGCCATCGCCGTCTATCCCGGCTCGCCGGCGCTGGTGCGGCACCTGCTGCGGCCGCAGGACCGCCTGGTCGCCTGCGAGCTGCATCCAGACGATGCCGCCCGGCTCAAGCGCAACCTGGCGGGCGACCGGCGCGTGCAATGCCATCACCGCGACGGCTACGCGGCGCTGAAAGCCCTGCTGCCGCCCAAGGAGCGGCGCGGGCTGGTGCTGATCGACCCGCCGTTCGAGGCGGCGGACGAGCGCCGGATCGTCGCCCGCGCGCTGAGCCTGGCGCACGGGCGATGGCCGACCGGCACCTATGCGATCTGGTACCCGATCAAGGCCGCGAGCGAGCGGGACCTGTTCCACGGCGAGCTGGCCAGCACCGGGATCCGGCGTCTTCTCGCGGCGGAGATGCTGGTCGATCCCGGCGACCGGGCGGACCGGCTCAACGGCTGCGGCATGGTCATTGTCAATCCACCGTACGGGCTCGACCACACGCTGCGCTCCGTGCTGCCGGTCCTGCATCGGCTCCTCGCGGCTGAGGGCGGCACCGCGGTCGACTGGCTGGTGCCGGAATGAGCATCGCATGTCATACCGCAATACCAGCATGTGCCGCGAAAATGACCGAAGCGCCCGCAACCTCCTTCTGGCGTCGCGGCGCGCTGCTGGCCTAAGATGCCGCCAGGCCCCGAGCCAGTGGGGTCGTAAGACGACCGATCAAGGGAGGAGACGGATGAACCGGGGATTTCGCGCGGCCCTGCTGGCCGCGGTGGCGTGCATTGCCTGGGGCGCGGCGTCGCAGGCGGCCGACACCTATCGCATGATGACCGGCCCGCAGGGCGGCAGCTGGGTGCCGCTCGGCGGCGCGCTCAAGGACATGTGGGAGAAGGCGCTGCCCGGCGTGTCGGTGCAGTCGCTGCCCGGCGCCGGCATCGCCAACGTGCGCGCGATCGAGGAAGGCAAGGCCGAGATCGGCTTCGGCAACTCGATCTCGACCGTCGATGCGATCGAGGGGCGCGCGCCGTTCGACAAGAAGCACACCAACGTGTGCCAGGTGGCGACGCTCTATCCGCAGTATTTCCACGTCGTCGTGCCGGCGGACTCGCCGATCAAGACGATCAAGGACCTGAAGGGCAAGCCGATCACCACGCAGCCGCGCGGCAACACCGGCGAGCTGATCACCAAGCAGATCCTCGAGGTCAACGGCCTGACCTACAACGACTTGAAGGTCAGCTTCGTGTCCTACACCGACTCCGTGGCGCAGATGAAGGACGGCCATGCCGTCGCCTTCACGCTCGGCACCACGGCGCCGGCCGGCGCCATCATGGACCTGGCGGCGTCGCGCGACGTGCGCGTGCTGGACCTCAGTGCCGACCTGGCGGGCATGAAGAAGCTCAATCCCGGCTACACGCTCGTGAACATCAAGGCCGGCACCTATCCGAAGCAGGCGGCCGACGTGAAGGTGATCGGCTACGCCACGCACATCGTCGCGTCGTGCAAGATGCCCGCGGACAAGGTCTACGGCATGGTCAAGGCGATGTCGGCGAACGTCCCGGGCATGGTCGCGATCGTCAAGAGCATCGACGGCCTGACCCCGAAGCTGATGGCCGAGGACATCGGCGTGCCGCTGCATGCCGGAGCGAAGAAGTTCTACTCGGAGGTCGGCGCGATCAAGTAGGCCGGCGGAGGCCGAATGATCGGCCCCGCAACCCTTCCGTCATGACCAGCACATCATTTCGGGTCGAGATGACCCATGGCGGCCTCGTGCGCGCGGCGGCCGGGCTGATCGCCGTCGCGATGGCGCTCTATCACGTCTGGGCCATCGCCACCGGCGTGCCGGAAGCCATGCTCTTCCGCGGCACGCATCTCCTGTTCGCGATGACGCTGGTGTTCCTGTGGTATCGCAGCGACGGCGTCGCCGACGCGCGCGCGCCGGCTTGGTGGGACTACGCGCTGCTGGCGCTCTCCGCCGTGGCGATCCTCTACCTGTTCGTGAACTATTCCTACGTCGTCAACCGCATCTACTACGTCGACGACCTGCGCACGGCCGACATCGTGCTGGGCACGCTTCTCACCGTCCTCGTGCTCGAGGGCACCAGGCGCGTCATCGGCTTGGCGCTGCCGATTACCGCCGTGGTGTTCCTGGCATGGGCGCTGGCGATCTCGCAGGTGGAGCCCGAGCGGCTGCTCGACCAGCTCTACATGACGACCGAGGGCATCTTCGGGCCCACGCTCGGCGTCTCGGCGACCTTCGTGATGGTCTTCGTCCTGTTCGGCAGCTTCATGGAGCGCACCGGCACCGGGCAGCTGTTCATGGACTTCGCCCTGGCGCTGACCGGCCATACCGCGGGCGGCCCGGGCAAGGTGGCCGTGGTCAGCTCCTCGCTGTTCGGCACGATCTCGGGCAGCGCGGTCGCCAACGTGATGGTGGACGGGCCGATCACGATCCCGCTGATGAAGCGCAGCGGCTTCAAGCCGCATTTCGCCGCGGCGGTGGAGTCGGTCGCCTCGACCGGCGGGCAGATCATGCCGCCGATCATGGGGGCCGCCGCCTTCGTGATGGCCGAGTTCCTGCAGGTTTCCTATGTCCAGGTCACGCTCTGGGCGCTGATCCCGGCCTTCCTCTACTACGTCGCCTGCTTCGCCGCCGTGCATTTCGAGGCCAAGCGCCAGGGCCTGGTCGGATTGCCGCGCGCGGACCTGCCGCGCCTCGGCCGGGTGTTCCGCGAGCGCGGGCACCTGTTCATCCCGATCCTGGTGATCCTCGGCGGCATGTATTCCGGCTACAGCGCGCCGTACTGCGCGCTGGCGGGCACGGCGGCCTGCTTCCCGGTCGCGGCGCTGCGCGCCAACACGCGCGGCGTCGTGACGATGCGCAACGTCGTCGAGGCGCTGATCGACGGCGCGCGCAACGCGCTGTCGGTGGCGCTCGCCTGCGCCTGCGCCGGCATCGTCATCGGCAGCATCACGCTGACGGGCCTCGGCATCGTCTTCACGCAGTTCGTCATCGCGCTGGCGCAGAACAGCCTGTTCCTGGCGCTGGTGCTCACCGCCCTCGCCGGCATCGTGCTCGGCATGGGGATGCCGACGACGCCGGCCTACATCGTGATGACATCGCTGCTGGTGCCGGCCGTCGCCAAGCTCGGCGCGCCGATCCCGGCGGCGCACATGTTCGCCTTCTACTTCGCGATCCTCTCGGCGATCACGCCGCCGGTGGCGCTCGCGGTCTATGCCGCCGCGAGTCTCGCCAAGGCCGACCTGTGGGCCAGCGGCTGGGCGGCCATGCGCGTCGGCGTGGCCGGGTTCCTGGTGCCCTTCGCCTTCGTCTACCAGCCCGCGATCCTGATGATCGGCGACTGGCAGCAGACCGTCATGGCGACCGTCTCGGCAACGATCGGCGTCACCATCCTGGCCGGCGGGCTGCACGGCTACCTGCTGCGCCGGCTGGCGCTTTGGGAGCAGGGCTGGCTGATCGTCGCCGCCTTCCTGATGGTCGATCCGGGCGTGGTCACGGACCTGGTCGGCTATGCGATGGCGGCCGGCGGCCTCGCCTACCAGTACGCAACCCGCATGAGGAAGGCGCCCGCATGGAACTGAAGCCCAACAACTTCAAGCGCGCGCTTGCCGCCGGCCGCACGCAGATCGGCCTGTGGTGCAGCCTGGCGAGCCCGATCGGCGCCGAGATCCTGGGCGACGCGGGCTTCGACTGGATCCTGATCGACACCGAGCACGCGCCCAACGATCCCTACCAGGTCATGCAGCTGCTGCAGGCCTGCCAGGCCGGCACCGCGACGCCCGTCGTGCGCGTGGCGTGGAACGACGCGGTCATGATCAAGCGGCTGCTCGACGTCGGGGTCACGTCGATCCTGGTGCCGTTCGTGCAGAACGAGGACGAGGCGGCGCGCGCCGTCGCCGCGGTGCGCTATCCGCCCAAGGGCGTGCGCGGCGTCGCCACCAACTCGCGCGCCACCCGCTTCGGCCGCGTCGGCGACTATTTCAAGAAGGCCGAGAACGAGATCTGCGTGCTGGTGCAGGCCGAGACCGCCGACGCGCTCGCGCGCATCGAGGCGATGGGCAAGCTCGACGGGCTCGACGGCATCTTCATCGGCCCGGCCGATCTCTCGGCGTCGATGGGCTATCTGGGCGACACGCGCCATCCCGAGGTGCGCAAGACGATCGACGACGCGATCCGGCGCATCCGCAAGGCCGGCAAGGCCGCCGGCATCCTCACGCCCAACCAGGACGACGCCAAGGACTTCATCGCCGAGGGCGCGAATTTCGTGGCGGTGGGCAGCGATGCCGGTATCCTGGTCAACGCCACGACGGCGCTGGTCAAGACGTTCAAGGGATGAGCGGCTAAGCGGCCGTTGATCCGGCCGCCGACTCAAATGTCTGGCGCGCGGATCAACGCGCGCCAAGCGGCCGTTGATCCGGCCGCCGACTCAAATGTCTGGCGCGCGGATCAACGCGCGCAAGGAAGGGGCGATCGCCATGCCACGCTTTGCGGCCAATATCTCGACCATGTACGGCGAGATGAAGTTCCTCGAGCGCTTCGCGGCGGCCGCGGCCTCGGGCTTCGGCGCGGTCGAGTACCAGTTCCCCTATGCCTTCGACCCGCGCGACGTCGCCGCGGCGGTGCGCGAATGCCGGCTGCCGGTCATCCTGCACAACACGCCGCCCGGGGACTTCGAGAAGGGCGAGCGGGGCTTGGGCATCCTGCCCGGGCGCCAGGCCGAGTTCCGCGACCAGGTCACCCAGGCGATCGACTACGCGCGCGCGGTGGACTGCAAGAAGATCCACGTCATGGCCGGCATCTGGCCGCCGGGCGCCGCCGAGGAGGACCTCACCCGCATCTTCGTCGAGAACCTGCGCCACGCCGGCCGCGAGGCCGCCAAGGTCGGCATCGACATCCTGATCGAGCCGCTGAACCGGGTCTCGGTGCCGAACTATTTCCTGGTCAAGTCGAAGCAGGCGATCCGCATCATGGACGAGGCCAAGGTGCCGAACCTCTACCTGCAATACGACGTGTTCCACATGCAGATCATGGAAGGCAACCTGGCGCCGACCATGGAACGGCACCTGAAGCGCATCGGGCACATCCAGGTCGCCGACACGCCGGGACGGCGCGAGCCGGGCACGGGCGAGATCAGCTTCCCCTTCATCTTCGCCCACATCGACCGCATCGGCTACGACGGCTGGGTCGGCGCCGAGTACAACTCCGCCACCGACACCAAGGCGACGCTCGGCTGGTTCCAACCCTATCGCGGCGCGGCGACGCTCCAGCGCGTCTCGTGAGCCGACCGCGAATGGCCGGCGATCCCCGCGCCCTGCTGCGCGCGATGTTCGACGCCGCCGTGGCGGCGGCGCAGCCCGAGCGCGTGCTCGGCCGCTTCCTGCCGCCGCCGCCCAAGGGGCGCACGATCGTGGTGGGCGCGGGCAAGGCCTCGGCGGCGATGGCCGCCGCGCTGGAAGCCGCATGGACGGGACCGCTCGCCGGGCTCGTCGTCACGCGCTACGGCTACGCCGTGCCGTGCCGGCAGATCGAGATCGCCGAGGCCGCGCATCCCGTGCCCGACGCCAACGGCGAGAACGCGGCGCGGCGCATGCTCGAGACGGTCAGGGGACTCGCGCGCGACGACCTCGTCATCTGCCTGATGTCGGGCGGCGCTTCGGCGCTGCTGCCGCTGCCGGCGCCGGGCCTGACGCTTGCCGACAAGCAGGCGGTCAACAAGGCGCTGCTGACCTCGGGCGCCAATATCGGCGAGATGAACTGCGTCCGGAAGCATCTCTCGGCGATCAAGGGCGGAAGGCTCGCGGCGGCGGCGGCGCCGGCGCGCGTGGTCACGCTGCTGATCTCCGACGTGCCGGGCGACGACCCGGCCGTGATCGGCTCGGGCCCGACCGTGCCCGATCCGACGACGGTGGCGGATGCACAGGCGATCATCAAGCGCTACCGCATCGACCCGCCGACCGCGGCCCAGCGCCATCTCGCCCAAGGGCAGGACGAGACGCCGAAGCCCGGCGACCCGATCTTCCGCGACCACGAGGTGCGCATGATCGCGGCGCCGCAGGCCTCGCTCGAGGCCGCCGCCGCGATCGCGCGCGGCGCCGGCTACGCGACCGTGATCCTGGGCGACGCGATCGAGGGCGAGGCGCGCCACGTCGCCACGGTGCATGCGGGAATCGCGCGGCAGGTCCGGCGCCACGGCCAGCCGGCGCCGGCGCCGGCGGTGCTGCTGTCGGGCGGCGAGACGACGGTGACCGTGCGCGGCAAGGGCAGGGGCGGGCGCAATGTCGAGTTCCTCTTGGGCCTCGCCGTGGCGCTCGACGGCGACGACGGCATCTACGCGCTCGCCGGCGACACCGACGGCGTCGACGGCACCGAGGACAATGCCGGCGCCATGCTTGCGCCCGACAGCATCGCCCGCGCGCGCGCCAAGGGCCTCAATGCGCGCGCCCTGCTCGAGGACAACGACGGCTACGGGTTCTTCGCCGGCATCGGCGACCTCGTCACGACCGGCCCGACGCGCACCAACGTGAACGACTTCCGCGCGGTGCTGATCGAGCGGGCATAAGGCAATGCGCGTCGACGGGCTCGATCTCTACCTGCTGTCGGCGCCGATGCCGCGGCCGCAGGGCAACTCGCTCGGGTTCTTCGACCGGCGCGAAGCGCTGCTCGTGCGAATGCGGTCCGGCCCGCTCGCGGGCTGGGGCGAGGCCTGGTTCGCGCCGAGGCAGGCCGGACGCGCGATCTCGGACATCCTGGCGCCGCTGCTGCCGGGCGCCGACCTCGGGCGCCACGCGCAGCTATACGAGCGCCTGCGTGGCGCGCTCGGCTTCGGCGATCGCGGCGCCGGCGTCGCGGGCTTGAGCGCGGTCGACATGGCGGCCTGGGACCTGCGCGCGCGGGCCGAAGGCGTGCCGATCGCCGTGCTCCTGGGCGGCATGGTGCAGGAAAAGCTGCCGACCTACGCCTCCGGCCCGTTCCTGCGCCCGGGCGACGACCCGTATGCCGGCTTCGACCGCGAGATCGACATGTACCTGCAAACGGGCTTCCGCGCGGTGAAGCTGCGCATGGGCCACACGCCGGCGACCGACGGCGCGGCGGCGGCGGGCGCGCGGCGGCAGCTCGGGCCCGACCGCCTGCTGATGGCCGACCTCAACCAGGGCTACCGCGCGCCGGCGGCGCTCGCCGTCGCGCAAGCGGTGCGCGAGGCCGGGCTTGCCTGGCTCGAAGAGCCGGTGGCGCCGGAGGACAACGCCGGCTACCGCTTGCTTGCCGAGCATGCCGGCATGCCGATCGCGGGCGGCGAGGTGCTTGCCGGCGTGGAAGCCTTCGGCCGCTTCATCGTCGAGGGCCGGCCGGCGGTGGTGCAGCCCGATCTCGCGATCTGCGGCGGCTTCACCGAGGCGGTGAAGATCGCGGGCCTCGCCAGCGGCCTCGGCGTCGCGCTCGCGCCGCATGTCTGGGGCACGGCGATCAATCTCTACGCCTCGCTGCAATTCGCCGCGACGCTGCGGCCGGCGCGCTGGTTCGGCCGCGCAACCTGCCCGGTCTTCGAGCTGGACCGCTCGCCCAACGACCTGCGCACCGCGCTGCCCGAGCCCGCGCTCGACACCGACGGCGCCGTGGCGGTGCCGACGGGCCCGGGCCTGGGCGTCGAGGTCCGGCCCGAGGCGTTCGAGCGCTTCGCGATGAAGCGCTGGAGTCTCAACTTCTGACGCGCGGCCGCCGCGCCTATCGCCGGCCCGGCACGAAGCCGTTCGGCGCCATCTCGAAGCTGGCGAACTCGAAGGCCGGGGCGACGACGCAGCCGACCAGCGTCCAGGCGCCGGTCGAGCGCGCCGACTGCCAGTGGCCGGCGGGCACCACGGCGTGCGGCGCCTCGCCGGCGACGACGTCGCCGCCCAGCCGCACGACCTGCGCCAGCGCACGGGGTGCGGCGATCGACAGCAAGAGCGGCGCGCCGGCGTGGAAGTGCCAGATCTCGTCGGCGTCGGTCACCCGGTGCCAGGCCGACTCCTCGCCTTCCGCCAGCAGGTAGTAGATCGACGTGACCGCGCCGCGCCCGCCGCCCGGCGGGCGGTGGCGATGGGTCTCGCGGTAGTGCCCGCCCTCCGGATGCGGCTTCAGCTCCAGCCGCCGGATGATCTCGGCGACGCCGACGTTCACGCCGGGTCCCGCGGCACCGTCTCGAGGAACGACTTGCGCTGCGCGGTCTTCTCGTACCAGGCGGCGAGCCTGGGCCGGCCCTGGCGCCAGCGTTCGGCGGCGAAGCGCAGGTCGAGATAGCCGAGCGCGCAGCCGACGGTGATCGACCCGATCGTCAGCGGGCCCTCGAGCGCGCCTGCCTCGGCCTCCAGCGTGTCGAGCGCGCGCGTCATCTTCTGCTTCTGCCTGTCGGCCCATTCCTGCGACTGGAGGTTCTGCGGCCGCTGCGACTCGTAGCGGCGCAGCAGGGCGGCATCCAGCAGGCCGTCGGCCAGCGCCTGGAAGCGCAGCGCTTTCCAGCGCGCGGGCCCGGGCGGCGGGAACAGCTTCGCGCCGCCGTGCTGCGCGTCGAGGTATTCGCAGATCACCGGCGAGTCGAACAGCGCCAGCCCGTCGTCGGTGACCAGCGCCGGCACCTTGGCCAGCGGGTTGTCCTTGGCATAGGCCGCGCTGGGATCGGTCATGTTGGCCGCGGTCTTCTCGATCCTGCCCGCCTGGCCGGATTCGAGCGCGACGATCATCACCTTGCGCACATAGGGCGAGGTCGGCGAGTAGTGGAGCTTCATCGGCTGGTTCGTTCCCTGGGAGTGAAGGTCTAGAAAACGTCCTTGCGCCGCCTGACCTCGGCGAACACGGCGACCGGGTCGCCGGCGGAGAGGCCGACGGCGGCGGCGAGCGCCGGCTGGTCGGCGCGCAGGAACGGGTTGGCGCGGCGCTCCTCGCCCATCAGCGACGGCACGGTCGGCCGGCCGGCGGCGCGCAGGCGGTCGACCTCGGCGATGCGCCGCATGAGGTCGGGGTTGTCGGGGTCGACCGTGCGGGCGAAGCGCGCGTTCGACTGGGTGTACTCGTGCGCGCAGTAGACGCGCGTGTCGTCGGGCAAGCCGCGCAACTTCGAGAGCGAGCTCCACATCTGCTGCGGCGTGCCCTCGAACACGCGGCCGCAGCCGAGGGAGAAGATCGTGTCGCCGCAGAACAGCGCCTTGCTCTCGGCGAACCAGTAGGCGATGTGGCCGCGCGTGTGGCCGGGGATGTCGAACACGCGCGCCGGCGCCTCGCCGAAGCGGTACTCGTCGCCCTCGCCGACCTCGACGTCGATGCCGGGGATGCGCGCGCGGTCGGCGCGCGGGCCGACGACGGTCGCCTCGTAGCGCGCCTTCAGGCGCTGGTTGCCGCCGACATGGTCGCCGTGGTGGTGCGTGTTGAGCACATGCGTCAGGCGCCAGCGCCGGCGCTCGAGCTCGGCCTCGACCGGCTCGGCCACGGCCGGGTCGACCACGCCGACAGCGCCGGACGCGGGCTCGCGCACGAGATAGACGTAGTTGTCCGAGAGGACGGGAATCTGCACGATTTCCAGCATGGCGGAACCGTCGGGGTCCACGAAAGTTTGAATTAACCGGTCGGTGCGTTAATCTATTTAATCATGACCAGCGACGTTGTCGACCTGCACGCCTTCTATGCCTCGGGGCTGGGCCAGATGGCGCGGCGCGTGCTCAGGCGGCGCGTGCGCCAGATGTGGCCGAACCTGCGCGGCGAGACGGTGCTGGGCCTCGGCTACGCCACGCCGTTCCTCGGCCCCTTCCGCGACGAGGCGCAGCGCGTGATCGCGCTGATGCCGGCTAGCCAGGGGGTGATGCACTGGCCGCCCGAGGGCGCCAACGCCGTGGCGCTGGCCGACGACACCGACCTGCCGCTGCCCGACCAGTCGGTCGACCGCGTGCTGCTGGTGCACGCGCTGGAGCACAGCGAGCACCTGCGTCCGATGCTGCGCGAGATCTGGCGCGTGCTGGCGGGCGGCGGGCGGCTGCTCGCCGTCGTGCCCAACCGGCGCGGCATCTGGGCGCGGCTCGACCGCACGCCGTTCGGCCACGGCCATCCCTACAGCGCCTTCCAGCTCTCCCGGCTGCTCAAGGACAACCTGTTCGTGCCGCTGCAGACGTCCGGCGCGCTGTTCATCCCGCCGATCCGCTCGCGCATGCTCTGGTCCTCGGCGCAGGCGTTCGAGAACGTCGGCGCGCACTGGTTCCCCACCTTCGCCGGCGCCGTGCTGATCGAGGCCGGCAAGCAGATCTACGCCGCCTCGGTCGAGCGGCCGGTCCGGCGCCGTGTGCTCGTGCCGCTGCCCGAGCCCGCCGCGCGCGGCGCGGCGCGGTCGTTCAAAGAACGGGAATAGGCAAGGAACGGGACCAGGCGAAATGGCGCGAGGCCGGCCCTTGGCGCCGGCCCGGCATCGCTGCATGCCGCGCGCGCCGCAACGGCGGAGCGGACCAGCATGTTCCAACGGCGCGTTCCCCTCGTCAGGCTGCTCGGGTTCGAGATCCGCTTCGACCTCACCTGGCTCATCGTCGTGGCGCTGATCGTCTGGACGCTGAGCGCCGGGTATTTCCCGGCCGCCTATGCCGACCTGCCGGCCTCGACCTATTTCTGGATGGGCATCGTCGGCGCCGCCGGCCTGTTCACCTCGATCGTCCTGCACGAGCTGGCGCATTCCGTCGTCGGGCGGCGCCTGGGCATGGACATCCACGGCATCACGCTGTTCGCCTTCGGCGGCGCCGCGGAGCTCAGCGAGGAGCCGGCCACGCCACGGGTCGAGTTCCTGATGGCGATCGCCGGGCCCCTGATGAGCATCGCGCTCGCCGCGCTCTTCTACCTGCTCGGGCTCGCGCTGGCCGCGGCCGAGGTGGCCGAGCCGATGGTCACCGTGCTCGGCTACCTGTCGGCGATCAACGTGCTGCTGGTCGTCTTCAACCTGCTGCCGGCCTTCCCGCTCGACGGCGGGCGCGTGCTGCGCGCCGCGCTGTGGGCATGGCGCGGCGACGTCGACTGGGCCACAAGGATCGCCAGCATGGTGGGCGGCGCCTTCGGCCTCGGCCTCATGCTGCTGGGCGTGCTCGCGGCCTTGCGGGGCAATCTGCTCGGCGGCGTGTGGTGGCTGCTGATCGGCCTGTTCATCCGCGCCACCGCGGCGGCCTCCTACCAGCGCTTGAGGATGCACCACATGTTGGCCGGCATCTCGATCCGCCGCCTGATGCGCGACCAGCCCATCGTCATCGCGCCGGCGGCGAGCGCGGCCGAGCTGGTCGAGGACTACCTGCTCGGGCGCTCGCTGAAGCGGGTGCCGGTGGTCGAGGACGGCCGCTACCTCGGCCATGTCGGCGTGGAGGAGGTGAAGGCGTTGACGCCGCAGGAGCGTTCGCAACGCCTCGTGCGCGACATCATGGTCCCGGCCGAGCCGGACAACATCATCGCGCTCGAGGCCGCGGCGGCCGACGCGCTGGCGCAGATGCAGCGCACCGGCCACGGGCGGCTCTACGTCGTCGACGGCACGCGGCTCGCCGGCGTGCTCACGCTCGGCGATCTCTTGAAGTACCTGAGCGTCGCGGCCGAGCTGCAAGGCAACGCCCGAGGGCCGGGCGGCATGCGCGGCCACGCCGGGTCGGGGGCGGGCTGAGCCTTCCTACCGCCGTCGCAGCAGGAACAGCCCCTGCTCGCTCATCAGGTTGGCGGCGCGCTTCGAGCGGATCGGCCAGCTCTTGCCGCCGGCGGCGAACGCGATGCCGCGCTCGATGTAGATGCCGATCTCCTGGCACAGCTCGACGAAGTCGAGAATGGTGCAGAGGTGGATGTTCGGCGTGTTGTACCACTTCTCGGGCAGTGCTGCGGTCACCGGCATGCGGCCGTGGCGCGACAGGTGCAGCCGCACCTTCCAGCAGCCGAAATTGGGGAACGACACGATGGCGCGCTTGCCGATACGCACCAGCTGCTGCAGCACGCGGCGCGGGTCGCGCGTCGCCTGCAGCGTCTGGCTGAGCACGGCGTAGTCGAACGCGTCGGACGGGTAGTCCTTGAGGTCGGTGTCGGCGTCGCCCTGGATCACGGGCAGGCCGTGGCTGACGCAGGCGTTCACGCCGGCCTGGCTCAGCTCGATGCCGCGGCCGTCGACCTGCTTGAAGTGCACGAGGTACTCGAGCAGCGCCCCGTCGCCGCAGCCGATGTCGAGCACGCGCGAGCCCGGCTGGATCATGTCGGCGATGACCTGCAGGTCGACGCGCATCGGCGCCTGCGTGGCGAGATCGGGGCGGTCGAGCGGCATCTGGGCGTCTAGCGGTCCAGGCCCGCGTGCTCGGCGCAGCCCGCCAGGAATCCCTTCAGCACCTTGTCGAGCTCGGGCTCGTCCAAAAGGAAGGCGTCGTGGCCCTTGTCGGTCTCGATCTCGACGAAGCTGACGTTCGCCATGGCCGCGTTGAGCGCATGCACGATCTCGCGGCTCTCCCTGGTCGGGAACAGCCAGTCGCTGGTGAACGATACCAGGCAGAAGCGCACCTTGGTTCCGGTGAAGGCGCGCGACAGCACGCCGCCGTGCTCGGCCGCCAGGTCGAAATAGTCCATGGCGCGCGTGATGTAGAGATAGGAGTTGGCGTCGAACCGGTCGACGAAGGTCGAGCCCTGGTAGCGCAGGTAGGATTCGACCTGGAAATCGGCGTCGAAGCCGTAGGTCACCTTCTGCCGGTCCTGCAGCGAGCGGCCGAACTTGCGGTGCAGCGCCGCCTCGGACAGGTAGGTGATGTGCGCCGCCATGCGCGCGACCGCGAGCCCGCGCTGCGGCCGCTTGCCCTGGCTCAGGTAGTCGCCGCCGCACCAGTCGGGATCGGCGACGATCGCCTGGCGGCCGACCTCGTGGAAGGCGATGTTCTGCGCCGAGTGGCGCGCGGCCGACGCGATCGGCACCGCGGCGAACACGTGCTCGGGATACATCGCCGCCCATTGCAGCGCCTGCATGCCGCCCATCGATCCGCCCGTGACGCAGAACAGCCGCTCGATGCCCAGGTGGTCGATCAGCATCTTCTGCGAGCGCACCATGTCGGCGACGGTGATGACCGGGAAGTCGAGCCCGTAGGGCTTGCCGGTGGCCGGGTTGGTCTCCATCGGCCCGGCCGTGCCCATGCATCCGCCCAGCACGTTGGCGCAGATGATGTAGTAGCGCTCGGTGTCGAGCGGCCGGCCGGGGCCGACCATGGTGCTCCACCAGCCCGGCTTGCCCGTGACCGGATGCTCCTCGGCGACGAACTGGTCGCCGGTCAGCGCGTGGCAGACCAGCACCGCGTTCGAGCGTTGCGCGTTGAGCGTGCCGTAGGTCTGGTACGCGAGCGCGAACGGGCCGAACTCGATGCCGCAATCCAGCCGCAGCTCGTGCTCCGTGCCCAGGACGACGCGGTGTCCGGGCAGGTTGGCGCGCGCGGGCGCGGGCATTCTCAGCACGGCGGTCATCAGTATTGCGCGAACTCCGCTTCACACTCGGACGCGAGGCGAGATAGCTAGGGCGCAAACGCCGATTTGGTCAATGTTTTCTTTGCCTTTGCCGTCATCTGCGACTACACCTATGCGCCTTTTTGGACAAGGGACCCAGCCGGGACGCAAGAGCTGCCGGGCCATGAGCCGACCCCAGGAAAGCCTCGAGGAGCTGCGGCGCGAGATCGATCGCATCGACGACGCGATGCACGACCTCATGATGCGCCGCGCCGAGCTGGCGCAGCGCATCCGCCGGGTCAAGGGCGACGGGCCCGCCTTCCGCCCGGCGCGCGAGGCGCAGCTGCTCCGGCGGCTGCTGCAGCGCCACCAGGGCGCGCTGCCTGGCGCGGTGGTCGCGCGCATGTGGCGCGAGATGATGGCAGCCATGCTCGGCGTGCAGGGCAAGCTCACCGTCGCGGTCGCCGACGGCGCCGGCAACCCGGGCGTGTGGGACCTGGCGCGCGACCATTTCGGCAGCCACAGCACGATCGAGGAGCTCGCCACGCCGGCGCAGGTCGTGCGCGCCGTGTCCGATGGCGAGGCGCTGGTCGGCGTGCTGCCCCTGCCGCGCGAGGACGAGGCGGAACCCTGGTGGCGCGGACTCGCGGCCGCGGGCCGCGACAACGGCCAGCCGCGGGTGGTCGCGCGGCTGCCCTTTGTCGCCGCCGGCAACGCCCGCGGCGAGAAACCCGGCGCGCTGGTGCTGGCGCGGGTCGAGCCCGAGCCGACGGGCAAGGACCGATCGCTCGTGGTGATCGAGACCAAAGGCGACATGAGCCGCGCGCGGCTGACCGAGGTGTTGACGCGCACCGGGCTGCAGCCCAGCCTGATCATCGGCGCCTCGATGCCCGGCGACGAGGAATCGCGGCTGGCGCTGGTCGAGATCGAGCAGTTCCTGCCGGCCGACGACGCGCGCCTGGCGGGCCTCGGCGCCGAGGCGCGGCCGATCACGCGGGTCACCGTGATC
>JAKLKW010000108.1 GCA_023150455.1 Alphaproteobacteria bacterium
ATGACGGCATCGAGCGCGCCGGCGGCCGGCACGTAGACCAGCGCGGCATCGGCGCCGGTCTCGCGCACGGCAGCGGCCGCGCTGTCGAACACCGGCACGCCTTCGACGCTGCGACCGCCGCGACCCGGCGCGACGCCAGCCACGACGCTTGTACCGTAGTCCTTGAGGTCGCGTGCGGAAAAGCCGCCGAAGCGGCCGGTGATGCCGAGGATCACGACGCGCGACGCCGTATCGAGCAGCACGCTCATGCCGCTGCCCGTGCCTGCTCGAGCGCGGTCTTGACCGCGCTCTCGAGGCTCCGGTGATTGTGATAGCCGGCGGCAGCCAGCAGCTCGCTCGCACGTTCGCCGCCCGTGCCGTCGAGGCGGAACACGACCGGCTTGCGGCGGGTCGCGGCGGCGAGGATCTGGATTAGGGTTCGCGCGACCCGGTCGGCCTGCATGCCGCCGCCGAACACGCTGACCAGGATCGCTCCGACGCTCTCGTCCTGCTCCAGCAGGTCGAGGGCCAGCGAGAATCCCTCGGGCGTCGGGTTGCCGCTGCAATCGAGGAAGCAGGCAGGCCGCCCGCCGGCCGCCTCGATCGCGTCCATGGCGGCCATGGTCATGCCGGCACCCGACGAGATCAGCCCGATATCGCCGTCGAGCGGGACCAGCGTGAGACGAGCCTCTCGGCAGCGCCGCTGCACGTCCGACGCATCGGCCTGCGCGAGCTCAAGCTCGGCGGCGATGTCGGCATTGCGCCCGGCGGCGGCATCGTCGCGAACCACCTTCGCGTCGCCACAGACCAGCGCGCCGTCGGCGAGCACCATCAGCGGGTTGATCTCGACCGTGAGGCAGTCTTCCGCGGCGGCCAGGCGCACGAGCTGCCGCGCCAGCGCGATCACGCGCTCGCGGATCGCGGCGTCGGGCTCCGCGTCCGCCAGCACGGCCCGCAGCCGATGCGCACGGAAGTTCCGCGCCAAGCCGAACTCGTATCGGATCGGCGGCGGGCCGGACTCGACGTCGACGCCGCCCTTCGGCGCATAGAGCGCGACATATCCGCCGGCGCCGCCGTCGACCACGACGGCGAGATACAGCTCGCGCGCCGCACCGACCCAGGGCTCGACCAGCACGCCGCGCGGCCGCTCGCCGCCGAAGCGCGTCTGCATGATGGCGTCGAAGGCGACCAGCGCTTCCGCCGGCGTGTCGCAGCGTCGCACGCCGCCGGCCTTGCCGCGCCCACCGCTGGCCACGTCGGCCTTGACGACCACCGGATAGGCGAAGCGCTCGGCCGCGACCGCTGCGCGCGTGGCCAGGGTCTTCCCGGCAGGGACGGGGATTCGGAAACGGCCCAGCAGGCCCTTGCCCAAGGATTCCGGCAGCAGCATTGAAATGCATGATGCATTCTTTTGCGGGCACGTCAAGACGGATGAAGGGGGCAATATCCCTCAGGCGCGAAAATCGACCTGGTCGCTGCGGGCGATCGTGGCGTAGCGGCCGAGGCAGAACAGCGCGCGCTCGTGCTCCTCGGCGGTGGCGCCGGCGCAGCAGTCCTCGAGCACGATGCATTCGTAGTCGCGGTCATGCGCCTCGCGCGCGCCGGTATGCACGACGCCGTTGGTCGAGACGCCGCTCAGGTACAGCCGCTCGATACCGTTGGCACGCAGGATCGGTTCCAGCGCCGTGCCGTAGAACGGGCTGACCCTGTGCTTGACGATGTCGAAATCGCCCGGCCCCGGTGTCAGCGCCGGATGGACGGCGGTGCCGGGTGTGCCGAGCTTGAACAGCCCGCTCTGCCGCGCGCGCGAGAACACGGGCGAGGCGGCCGGGCATTCGCGATAGTCCGGCGAGAACCCGACCCGAACAAAGCCGACCCTGACGCCGGCCGCGCGCGCCGCGGCGATCGCCGCCCGCGTACGCTCCATGACCCCGCGCTCGCGCATCAGCGGCACGTAGGTCGCGGCGCCGGCGCCGCCGTCGCCGACCAGGTCGTTGATCATGTCCATCACCAGGAGGATCGATTTCTTCATGCGTCTGAGCTCTCCGCGAGTTGGTCGGAAGGATGGATCGGCTTGGCCGGCGCGGATCGGGGCGGCGCAGCCTGAACCGCGTTCTGCAGCTCCCGCCAGCCCGATTCGATATGCCGTCGCGTCGCCAGCATCGCGGCGGCGGCGTCGCGGGCGATGAACGCGTTGACGAGCTCGGTGTGCTCGGCCACGGCGCGGCCGACGCGCCCCTGGATCTTGTTGATCCGGTCGAACGGGTAGCGCGCCCACAGGATCTGCACGAAATGCAGGGTCTGCGGCATGTTCGGGATGTCGTGGATGCGCCGGTGGAACCGGTAGTTGGCGGCGCGCGCGGACTCGTTCTCCCTGTTGGCGACCGCCCGCTCGAATTCCGCCGCCAGCGCGCGCAATTCCTCGAGATCCGCGGCGGTCGCCTGCTCGACCGCGCCGCGCACCAGCTGGGTCTCGAGCAGGATGCGCAAGGTCAGCATCTCGTTCGACGCGCTCAAATCGAACGGCGCCACGGTCGCGCCGCGATAGGAATCGCCGGTTACATAGCCCTCGGCGACGAGCAGCTTCAGCGCCTCGCGCACCGGCGTGATGCTGGTCTGCAGCAGCTTCGCGATCTCCAGCTGCTTGAGCCGGGTGCCGCGCGGGAATCGGCCGGAAATGATACCTTCGCGCAGGAAATCGGCGACCTGCTCCTCCTTCGTCCGGTATTCCATGGTCCACCTATCCCTATCGATGCATTAGGTATAATCGCTTGGCGTCCGATATTCGAGGGGGCAATTTGACTCCAAACAATGCATTTTGCATTATACCCCGAACAGCGGTTCACCGCCCAACGTAGTTAATTCTCGGGAGGAGCCAACATGAAATTCGGATGGGGTGCGCTTTTGGCCGGCGTGGTGCTGGGTGCCGGGCTCGGTCAGCCGTCGCAGGCCGAGACGCCGGACATCGGCATCAACAAGGAGACCAGGACCGTCTCGGTCGGCGGCTTCACGCCTGTGACCGGCCCGGTTCCGTTCTACAACATCCTGACCGATGCGGCCGACGCGTTCTTCCAGCAGTTGAACGAGAAGGGCGGCATCCGCGGCTGGAAGGTCAAGTACACGCGGCTCGACGACGGCTACGAGCCGGCCCGCAGCGTCGCGGTGACAAGGCGCCTGGCCGAGGAGACCAAGATCTTCGCCCTGGTCGCGCCGGTCGGCACCGCCACCAGCGTCGCCGTCATCCCCTACACGAAGGAGAAGGGCCTGCCGGTCATCGGCCCGATCGGCGGCTCGTCGAAGCTCTTCGTCGAGCCGCACATCTTCGCGCTGCTGCCGGACTACGCCTGGTCGGCCGCGTCCAACGCGGAATACGCGCTGGGCGGCCTTGGTCTCAAGCGGCTGGCGCTGCTGTGGGAGAACGACGAGCTCGGCCGCTCGGCCAAGCGCGGCTTCGACCTCTACATGCAGGCGAAGGGCATCGCGGCAGTGGAGTCCGTGCCGTTCGAGGTGAAGACCACGGATTTCAGCCCGCATATCCGCCGCGTGATGGAGGCCAAGGCGGACGGCGTGATCCTGTTCGGCTCGAACGCCAATCTCGCGGCCGCGCTCAAGGCTTCGGACCAGTTCGGCTTCAAGAGCACCTGGTTCGCGCCGTTCTTCACTGCCGACCCGTCGACGTTCAAGCTTGCCGGCAATCTGCTGAACGGCGTCTACTTCTCCTCCTGGCTGATGCCGGTGGACAGCGACGATCCCGCCATCAAGACCTACCGCGAATCGGTCGCGAAGTACTATCCGAAGAACCCGGTCGGCGTGTTCGGTCTGAACGGCTGGAGCAACGCCGCGCTGTTCGCCGTCGCCTTCGAGAAGCTCATCGAAAGCGGCAAGCCGCTGACGCGGGAGAACCTGGTCGCCGCGCTCGACCGGCTGAAGGACGCGCAGGTCGGCGGCGCGCGCAACGTGTCGTTCAAACCCGGCGACCATCGCGGCACGCGTCAGGAAGGCATCATCCGCGCCGAGAACGGCGGCTTCAAGCTGGTGCGCGAATTCCGCCCCTATCCCAAGGTCGTCTTCGACGCCAAAATCGAATAGGTGATCACCGGCGGCGGCGCGCGAACGCGGGCCGCCGCCGGTCTCGAGGCGTGCACTTGAAGTCAGGACGAAGCGGACAAATGGTCGATATTCCCGTGAGCGGCCCGGCCCGGTTGGACGGACAGGTGGCATTGGTGACCGGTGCTGCCGGCGGCATCGGACGCGAGGTGGCGAAGACGCTGAGCGCGGCCGGCGCCACCGTCGTCGCGACCGACATCGCCGATGGCAATCCGTTCGACGGCAACGGCGCAATCAGCTACCAGCGCTACGACGTGACCTCGGCGAAGCAGACGGACGATCTCGTCGATCGCCTCGTCAAGCAGCACGGCGCCATGCATGTGCTGGTGCTCTGCGCCGGCTCGATCGCGCGCACGCCGATGGCCGAATCGACCGACGAGGAATGG
Source organism: Alphaproteobacteria bacterium (assembly GCA_023150455.1). Taxonomy (GTDB): domain Bacteria; phylum Pseudomonadota; class Alphaproteobacteria; order JAEULC01; family JAEULC01; genus JAEULC01. Next base: position 4,473 of record JAKLKW010000108.1, read on the forward strand.
GACGGCATCTGGCGGGTCAACGTGATGGGCGTCGTCAATCCCGTGCGCCGCATCTTCCCGCTGATGTGCAAGAACGGCTACGGCAAGATCGTCGCGCTCGGCTCGATCGCGGCGAAAATCGGCGGCGTGGCGGCGGGACCGGCCTATGTGGCCGCGAAGTCGGCCGTCCACGGCCTGATGAAGTGGACGGCGAAGGCCGGCGCGCCGCACGGCGTCTACGCCAACATCGTCGCTCCCGGCCCGGTCGAGACGCCGATGTGGCAGAGCGTCACGCAGCGCAAGCCGCCATCGGCCAACGGCAGCGTCCCGCTGGGCCGCTTCGGCCAGCCGGAGGACATCGCGCAGGCCATCCTGTTCCTGTGCGCGCCGTCGTCGAACTGGATCACCGGGACGACGCTCGACGTCAACGGCGGCATGTTGATGGACTGAGGCAATGGAAGACGGCGCGCCCACGATCGGTTTCATCGGCCTCGGCGTCATGGGCGGGCCGATGTGCCGCAACGTCGCGCTGAAGCACCCGGGCCCGGTGCATGCGTTCGACCTCAATCCGGCGGCGATGCGCGAGGCGGCCAAGGCGGGCGCGATCGCCGCCGACTCGATCGTGCCGCTCGCGGCGGCGTCTGACATCGTCTTCCTCTCGCTGCCCGGCGGCAAGCAGGTCGAGGAGGTCTGCTTCGGGGAGGGCGGCATCGCCGCCGCCGGCAGGCCGGGGCTGATCGTTGTCGACCTGAGTACGACCAGCGTCGCCGCGGCGCGCGGCGTCGGCGCCCGGCTCGCGGCGGCGGGCATGGCGTTCGCCGATGCGCCGGTCGCCCGCACGCGCGAGGCGGCCATGGCCGGCACGCTCAGCATCATGGTCGGCGCGAGCCCGGCGCTGTTCCATAAGATCGAGAGGCTGTTGCGCTACATGGGCAGCGACGTGACGCGTTGCGGCGAGGTCGGCTGCGGCCAGGTGGTCAAGCTCATCAACAACACACTGGTGTTCGAACATGTCGCGGCGCTGGCGGAGATGATGGTGGTCGGGCAGCGCGCGGGCGTGGCGCCCGAGGTGCTGCTCGAGGCCGTATCCAAAGGATCGGGCGACAGCTTCGTGCTTCGCAACCACGGCATGAAGGCCATGCTGCCGCGCAAGTTCCCGGAAAGATCCTTCCCGCCGGAATACGTGCTGAAGGACCTCGGCTACACGATCGAGCTCGCCCAAAGCTGCGGCGTTGAGCCGAGGCTGCCCGCGGTCGCCGAGGCGTACTATCGCAGCGCCGTCGAGAAGGGCCTGTCCGGCCGCTACTTCCCCGCCATCATCCAGCTGATCGAGGCCGGCTGAGATGCTGTCGCTGCTCTGGTCCGGCGTCGTCACCGGCTGCCTCTACGCCCTCGGCGCGCTCGGCCTCGTCTTGATCTTCAAGAGCTCGAAGGTCGTGAACTTCTCGCATGGCAGCCTGGCCGGCGTGTCCGCCTTCATCGTCTATGCCTCGAGCTCGTCGCTGCCCGGTCTTCCGTGGGCGGCTTGCGTCGCGCTCGCACTGCTGGCGGCAGTCGCGATCGCCACGCTCACCTACGTGGTCATCGCGCCGGTCGTGTTCGAGTCCGACCTGACCGCGACGGTCGCCACGCTGGGAGTCAGCCTCGTTCTCCAGGGCGTCGTGCTCATCGTGTTCGGCTCGGACATCGTGAGCCTGGAGCTGCCGCTGCCGCGCTGGAGCATGACCGTCGCGGGCCTGCGCGTCTCCGCCTACGACCTCGCCGTGCTTGGCGCGACGGCGGCGGCGATCGCGCTGCTGTTCCTGGTGATCGAGCGGACCAGGCTCGGTATCGCGTTCCGGGCCGTGTCGGCGAGCCCGTTCGCCGCCCGCGTCTGCGGCCTCAGCATCAGGTCCGTGCATCTGTTCTCCTGGATCCTGGCGGCGCTGCTTGGCGTGCTCGCGGCGCTGCTCATCGTGCCGACGACGTTCTTGAGCCCGACGACGGTCGCATCCTTCATGCTGCAGGCCTTCGCGGCCGCGGTGCTCGGCGGATTCGAGAGCCTGCCCGGCGCCGCCGTCGGCGGCATCGTGGTCGGCATCCTGGTCAATCTGTTCACCTTCTACGTCTCGCCGGAGTTCACCAACAGCTTCCTGCTGGTGCTGATCCTGACCGCCCTCGGCCTGTTCCCGGGCGGCATACTGTCCCGCCGCGGTGGCAGCCGTGTCTGAGCTGGCCCTGTCGAAAGGCGGATCTGCGCCCGTCGCCGCGACCGAGCCGGTGGCGCGCGCGCCGATCGGCGCGTGGGGCGACATTGCGTGCGTCGCCGTCCTGGCGACTCTGCCGTTCGTGCTTGGCGGCTTCTGGACCTACAGCATCGGCGTCGCGCTCGCGAACGCGGTCGGCGTGCTGTCGGTCAGCGTGCTGGTGCGGTTCGGCGGCGAGGTCTCGATCGGCCACAACTTCTTCATGGCGGCCGGCGCCTACGCGGTCGCGATCCTGGAAAAGCGCTGGGGCATTCCGTTCTATCTCAGCATGTTCGTCGCGCCGGCCGCCGGGCTGCTGCTCGGCCTCGCCTTCGCCTATCCGTCGCGCTCCCTTTCCGGGATCTATCTGGCGGTCGCCACCATGGCGCTCGGCCTCGCCGTGCCGGAGATCCTGCTGCAGTGGAGCTCGGTGACCGGCGGGTTCGAAGGGCTCTACGTCACCGGACACTTGACGACGGTCGTCTCCAAGGACCTGCAGCACTACTATGTCGCCCTGCTGATCCTGGTCGCCGTCGTCTATGCGCTGAAGCGGCTCCGGCACTCGCGGCAGGGACTGGCGCTCTTGACCGCGCGCTCCCATCCGCGCGCGGCTGAAGCTTTTGGCGTCACCGTGTCTTGGGCGCGGCTCAGCGTCATGGGCATCAGCGCGTCGCTGGCGGGCTTGAGCGGCGGGACGCTGGCCTTCGTCTCCTCGACGGTCTCGCCGAACAGCTTCAGCTTCTCTTCAGCGATTTTCCTGCTGGTCGGCTCGGTCGCCAGCTTCTATGCGCTGTCGCTGCCGGCAGCCGTGCTGGGTGCGGCGGTGATCACGCTGCTGCCGCAGTATTTCGCCACGGCCGGCGAATGGGTGCCGATCTTCTACGGCGCCGCGCTGCTGCTGGTCATTCTCTGCGGCAATGCCGGCACGTCCGCCTTGCGGCGGGCGGCGGCCTGGCTTGGCGTGCGGCATGTCTGACATAGCCGGCGCGACGCGGGCGCTGCGCGCCGAACGCGTATCGCTCGCGTTCGGCGCCTTGCAGGTGCTGTTCGGCGTCGACGTCGAGTTCCCGCCGGGCCGGATCACCGGCCTGATCGGCCCGAACGGCGCGGGCAAGTCGAGTCTGTTCAACTGTCTTACCGGCCTCTATCGCCCGCAGACCGGCAAGATCACGTTCGGCGGTGCGCGTCTCGATGGATTGCCGCCGGCGGCGCGGGCGGGGCACGGGCTGGCGCGGAGCTTCCAGCACGTCGCCTTGTGCTCGGAGATGACCGTCGCGGAGAACGTGATGTTCGGCCTGACGCGGCACGGCAAAGCCGGTTGGGCGAGCGCCTTCCTGCCACTGCCGGCCGGAGCACGCGAGCGGGCGGACGCGCGGGCGCGGGCGATCGCGGCGCTCGAGCTGCTCGCGATCGCCGCTCTCGCGGACAAGCGCGTCGGTGAGCTGCCGCCCGGTCCGCTGCGTCTGGTCGAGCTCGCGCGCGCCATCGTCGGCGAGCCGCGCGTCCTGCTGCTGGACGAGCCCGCGGCAGGCTTGAACTCGCTCGAGACGCGCGACCTGCTGGCGGCGCTGCGCCGCATCGCCAGGCCCGAGCTCGTGATGGTCGTCGTCGAGCACGACATGGATCTGATCATGCAGCTTTGCGACAGCATCTATGTGCTGAATTTCGGCAAGGTCATCGCGCTCGGGACACCGGATGAGATCCGCCGCGACCCCGAGGTCGCGCGCGTCTATCTGGGTGCGGACGATGCCTGATCTCCTGATCGTCGAGCATGCCGCAGTGGCCTACGGCACGGCGCGCGTCGTCGAAGGCGCGAGCCTGACCGCCGCGGCGGGCGATGTCGTCGCCCTGCTCGGCGCGAACGGCGCCGGCAAGTCGACGCTGCTCAAATGCATCGCCGGACTCCTGCCGCTCGTCGCCGGGCGGATCAGGTTCGACGGCAAGGACATCGGCAATGCCTCGGCGCGCCGCCTGGTGCGCGAGGGGCTTTGCTATGTGCCCGAGGGTCGCGAGATCATCGGCGCTCTGACCGTCGACGAGAACCTCGTGCTCGGCGGCTACGCCACGGCTTCGGCGACCTTCCGGCGCCGGCGGGACCAGGTCCTGGCGCTGTTTCCCGAGATCGCCCCGCGCACGCGGTCCCCGGCCTGGCAGCTCAGCGGCGGCGAGCAGCAGATGCTCGCCATCGGCCGCGCCTTGATGGCGGGCCCGCGGCTGCTGCTGCTCGACGAGCCGTCGCTGGGCCTCGCGCCGCTACTGGTCCGGCGCGTCTTCCGGCAGCTTGACACGCTGCGCGAGGCGACGGGCCTAACCGTCGTGCTGGTGGAGCAGAATTTCCGGCTGTCGATCCAAGTGGCGGACAGCATCGTGCTCATGCGCCGCGGCCGCACCGGACTGCAGCACGACGCCGGGGCGCTCCGGACGCTGGCGTCCCAGGGCGGCGCCATCGAAACCTATCTCGGCGCCGGTATCGAAGAGAATCGCGAGGCCACGATCCAATGAAGCTGCAGGGACGCGAGATCGCCACCGGACTTCGCTTTCCCGAAGGACCCGTCGCCATGCCGGACGGCTCGGTTCTCGTGGTCGAGATCGCCGGCGGCGCGCTCGTGCGCATCGGATCGGACGGACGCAAGCACATCGTCGCGACGCTCGGCGGCGGTCCCAACGGCGCCGCGATCGGCCCCGACGGCAAGTGCTATGTCTGCAACAACGGCGGCTTCGACTGGATGCGATCCGCCGACGGCTTCATGCGTCCGACGGGACGCGCGAAGGATTACGCGGGCGGCCGGATCGAGCGGGTCGACCTCGCGACCGGGACCGTCGAGGTGCTGTACACGCACTGCGACGGCGAGCCCTTGAAAGGGCCCAACGACTTGGTCTTCGACGGCAGCGGCGGTTTCTGGTTCACCGATCTCGGCAAGACCTTTGGGCGACTGATGGATCGCGGCGCCGTCTTCTATGCGCGCGCCGATGGCTCGCTGATCAAGGAGGCGGTCTTTCCGATCATGACGCCGAACGGCATCGGGCTGTCGCCCGACGGCGGAACGCTGTATGTGGCCGAAACCGAGACGAGCCGGCTCTGGGCCTATCCGATCAAGGGTGCGGGCGAGGTCGCGAAGGAACCCTGGCCGTCGCCCAACGGCGGCCGGCTGATCGCCGGGCTTCCGGGCTATCAGCGGTTCGATTCCGTGGCGATCGAAGCCGGCGGCAATATCTGCGTCGCCACCCTGGTGCGCGGCGGCATCACGGTCTTCTCGCCGGACGGCGACGTCGTGGAGTTCCACGCAGCGCCCGAAGGCTACTGCACCAATATCTGCTTCGGCGGACCGGAGCTGAGGACCGCTTATGTCACGCTGTCGGGTTACGGACGCCTGATCGCCGTCGACTGGCCGCGACCCGGATTGCCGTTGCGGTCCTAGAGTCTGTCCTCAATTCAAGATTTCCTGATGCGCGGCTGCGTCGATTCCGGTCCCCCTCCCCTCGCGGGAGGGGGGACCGGATCAGCTTGCTCTGCAAGAGCCGTATCAGGCTCTTGCGAAAGCCGATACTAGTATCTGACGCCCGTGGTCGTGGCCTTCGACAGGTCGACGTCCTTGCGGTCGACGCCGACCATCGTGGCGTTGGTTAGGTTGGTCCCCACCAGCGAGGTCCCCTTGAGCTTGGCGCCGTAGAGGTTGGTCGGCCAGTTGCGCCCGGTCGGCTTCTTCTCGCGATCCAGGATGTCGGCCGCCGAGAGGTCGGCTTTGTCGAGCTTGGCGCCGGTGAGGTCGCAATTGCGCAGCATGGCGCCGCGCATGACGGCGCCGCGCAGGTCGGCGCCGCTGAGATTGGCGTTGGTGAAGTCGCAAAGGATGAAATGCGAGTGGCGCAAGTCGGCGCCGCTCAGGTTGCAGCCCTGGAAGTTGGCCGCGCTCAGGTCGATGCTCATCAGCTTGGCGTTCTTCATCACCTGGTCGGTGAAGTTGGCGGCCTCGCCCTGGCGGCCGTCGGTCGCGACCCAGGTGGCGTGGCGCGCCACGATCAGGCGCAGGCTGGGCGGAACCGAGATGCGTTGCGCACCGGGCTCGCTGTCGAAGCCGCGCGAACGGTCGAGCGTCGCGCCGTCGAGCTTGACGCCCGTCGTCTCGGCCGCGTCCAGCACGGCGGCGGTCAGGTTGCAGTTCGACAGGTTGGCGTCGGCCAGGTCCGCGCCGGTCATGTCGACGGCCGTGAGGTCCGCGCCCGAGAGGTCGACACCGCGCAGCGTGGCGCCGGCCATGACGGCGCCCTTGAACGAGCTGCCCGCCGCCTTGACGCCGTCGAGCTTGGCGTCGCTCAGGTCCGCGCCGCCGCGCGAGCCGCTGACGGCGGCCACTTCCAGCTGCTTCTTGTCGGCGTTGCCGTTGACCAGCACGCCGCCCTGGAAGCGCGACTCGCTGAAATCCACCTCGGACAGCACGGCGCGCCGGAACGACGCGCCGCGCAGGTCGCAGTTGCGCATCTGCGCCCGGTACAGCGTCGCGTCGTCGAAGCTGGCGCAGAACAGGTCCGCGTCGCTGAGGTCGCTCTCGGAGAGATCGCAGTGCGTGAACTTGGCTCCGGGAAGATAGGCGCCGCGCAGATCGATCTTGGTCAGGCTCAGGCCCGACAGGTCGGCGCCGGCCATGCGCAGGCGCTGGCCGCCGCGGCGCTGCTGCAACCAGGCCGCATGCGACTTGATTGCGTCGAGGATCTCGGTGCCCATCACGTCATTCCAGCCCCAGCCGCTGGCGCTGGGCCGCCTGCTGGCGCCGGCGCCGGAGCGCGACCGCCGCCGCGGTCGCCTCCCCGCCCAACAGCTTGCCCGCTGCCTTGGTCAGCCGATCGACCACCACCTGCAGCAATGCCGGGTCGGCTTCGGGCTGGCTCGGGTCGAGCGGCACGGGGCTGGCCAGCACCGCCTGCACCCGCTCGGTCAGCACGCGGCGGCACTGCGGCGCGGCGCCCGAGGCGACGAGGCGCGACAGGGCCGGCATGATCGAGCCCGCCGGCCACGGCGTCTCCGGCTGGGCTCCGGTGATCGCGTCGATCAGCGCGTCGATATGGCGCTGCAGCGTCGGCTGCGCGCCGAGCGCATCGCGCAGCGCCTCGCCGTCGGCCAGTATGTCGGCCACGACGCCTTCCAGCAGATCGATCGCCTCGGCCGCGCTCTCGCGCCCCATCAGGTCGATCACCAGCTCGAGCTTGGCCTGCATGGACGGCAGATCGACCAGGATCGCCGAGAGATGGCACAGGAAGATATGGTCGCCGCGCCCTTCGGCCGCGGCGCCGGCGAGGCGCCGGCGCGTGCGCGAAAGGTCCTCGCGGTCGAACGGCGGCAGATTGCGCCGCTCGGCGTCGTAGTCGCGCGCGAGCGTGCGCGCATCGGACACGAACCGCTCGATCTCGGCGGCCCGCTGCCTGGCCGGCACGTTCATCGCCTTCGCCTGCAGCGAGGCAACGCGATGGATGGCCGCCATGGCCAGGTTGCCGGTGTTGTCGAGGCGCTGGATCAGCCGCGCCGTGTGCAGGAGCTCGGTCGGCGTGATCTGCAGCTTGTCGAGGAACGGCCGCAGCAGGCGCCCGATCGCCAGCCGGCTGTCGAGCGCAAAGAGCTGCTTCGGCCCGGTGCAGGGTTCGACCGGCGTGGTGTCGCCGGTGATCTGCAGCGGCTTGGCGCGCGCCTGGCGCTCCTTGAGGAAGAGCGGCTCCTCCTCGACGATGCCGCCGTTGATGCCATTGCGCTGGCCGACGACCTTGACGGCGTCGAACTTGTCGCTGGCGACCAGGCCTTCCGCGCGGGCCACGGCCGCGTCGTCGGCGTCGAACAGGCCGTCGATCTCCCAGCGCCCCTCGCGCTGATAGAGAACCTCGTACTGCCGCTTGACCTTGCGTCGCGCGCTGCCGAACCCGAGCATGGGAAGCCGCCGTCCCCAGTGACTGCGTGGCGACACTTCCGCCCGGAGACGCGGGCCGTCGGAGCGCCACTGAACCGGCGAACCTAACCAGAGCTTCCTTAAGAAAACTTTTAAGGCGTATGCGGCCGATTAACGCCGCTTGCCGCTTTCGTCAGGGACCGACCGCCAAGGCCAGGTAGTTCACGTCCACGTCTTGCGACAGCGCAAAGCGGTCAGACAGAGGGTTGTAGGTGATGCCCTTGAGGTCGGCGAGGCGGAACCCGGCTTCGCGCAGATCCGCGGCCAGCTCGGACGGGCGCACGAAGCGGTTCCAGTCATGCGTGCCCGCGGGCAGCCAGCGCAGCACGTATTCGGCGGCGACGATGCCCAGCAGGTACGACTTGGCCGTGCGGTTGAGCGTGGCCAGGAACAGCGCGCCGCCGGGCTTGACCAGGGCGCAGCAGTTGCCAAGGAACCCGCGCCGGTCGGAGACGTGCTCGACCACCTCGAGCGACAGCACCGCGTCGAATCGCTCGCCGGCGGCGACGAGATCGGCGGCCGCCGCGAAGCGATAATCGATCGCAAGCCCCTGCCCCGCGGCATGGGTCCGCGCCACCTCTATGTTGCGCTCGCTGGCGTCGATGCCGGTGACGCCGGCCCCGAGCCGCGCCAGCGGCTCGGCGATCAGGCCGCCGCCGCAGCCGATATCGACCACGCCGAGGCCGCGGAGCGGCCGGTCGGCGCGCACGTCGCGCCCGAACCGGGCGCAGAGCTGTTCGCGGATATAGGCGACGCGCACCGGGTTCAACCGATGCAGCGGGCGGAACTTGCCGTCCGGGTCCCACCATTCGGCGGCCATGCGCGCGAAGCGCTCGACCTCGGCCGAATCGATGGTCCGATCCAGGGGCTTCCTTGCCGTCTTGTCGAGCGCCGCCATGCCGTTCCCTTGCCCGCCGCGGCACCGCCGCTTGCGCCGGCTCCGCCGCCTGGAGTATGGATACCGCGCCGCCGGCCGACAACAGCGTTGGGGTCCGCGCTGTCGGTCGGCTCGGCTTTTGCCCAGCGTCCGCATCCACTTCCGGGACAGTTCACATGGCTCGGCTCGTGCTCAAATTCGGCGGCACCTCGGTCGCCGACATGGAGCGCATCCGCAACGTCGCCCTGCGCGTCAAGCGCGAGGCCGACGCCGGGCACGAGGTCGCCGTCATCGTCTCCGCGATGGCGGGCGTGACCAACCAGCTGGTCGCCTGGGTGACCGAGGCCTGCCGCCTGCACGACGCGCGCGAGTACGACACGGTCGTCTCGTCGGGCGAGCAGGTGACGGCCGGGCTCTTGGCGCTCGCGCTGCAGAACCTCGGCGTCAACGCGCGCTCGTGGCTGGGCTGGCAGATCGCGGTCAACACCGACGGCGTGCACGGCAAGGCGCGCATCCTCGACATCGAAACCGGCACGCTGGTCGAGCGCCTCAAGCAGGGCCAGGTCGCCGTCGTGGCGGGGTTCCAGGGCTTGGGCCCCGACAACCGCATCACGACGCTGGGCCGCGGCGGCTCCGACACGTCGGCGGTGGCGCTGGCGGCGGCGCTGAACGCCGACCGCTGCGACATCTTCACCGACGTCGACGGCGTCTATACCTGCGATCCACGCATCGTTGCGAAGGCGCGCAAGCTGGATAAGATCACCTACGAAGAGATGCTGGAGATGGCCTCGCTGGGGGCCAAGGTGCTGCAGACGCGCTCGGTCGAGCTCGCGATGAAGTACCGGGTGCGCACGCAGGTGCTGTCCAGCTTCGAGGACAAGCCGGGCACCTTGGTCGTGGACGAGGAAGAGATCGTGGAAAAGGAAATCGTCAGCGGGATCGCCTACAACCGGGACGAGGCCAAGATCACGCTGACCCATGTGCCCGACCGGCCCGGCGTGGCCGCGGCGATCTTCGGGCCGCTCGCCGACGCGGCGATCAACGTCGACATGATCGTGCAGAACGTCTCGGCCGAGGGGCACACCGACATCACCTTCACCGTGGCGAAGGCCGACCTCGACCGCGCGGTCAGCGCGCTCAAAGGGCGCCAGGCGCAGCTCGGATACAAGCAGCTCGCCCCCGACCCGAACGTGGTGAAGGTGTCGGTCATCGGCGTCGGCATGCGCAGCCATGCCGGCGTGGCGCAGCTGATGTTCAAGACGCTCGCCGAGAAGGGCATCAACATCCAGGTGATCTCGACCTCGGAGATCAAGGTCAGCGTCCTGATCGCCGACGAGTACACCGAGCTGGCGTTGCGCGCGCTGCACACCGCCTACGGCCTGGACGCGGCCTGATGCGCTCGGTCGTCCACACGCGGCTGCAGCCGAACCGGCTGCCGGAGCGGCGGCCGATATGACGCTCGCGTCCGCCCGCGCGCAGCTCGACCGGCTGTGGCGGCGCGGCTGCGACTTCCTCGGCACCGAGGTCGCCATCATGGGCGGCGCGATGACCTGGGTGTCGGAGCGCCACCTGGTCGCGGCGATCTCGAACGCCGGCGGCTTCGGCGTGATCGCCTCGGGCTCGATGAGCCCGCAGCAGCTGGCGGCCGAGATCGGCGGCACGCGCGCCCTCACGCAGCGGCCGTTCGGCGTCAACCTGATCACCATGCACCCGCAGCTGGACGGCCTGATCGAGGCGTGTCTCGACCATCGCGTCGGGCACATCGTGCTGGCCGGCGGCCTGCCGCCGCGCGACGCGATCCATCACGTCAAGCAGGGCGGCGCCAAGGTGATCTGCTTCGCCCCGGCGCTCGCGATCGCGCGCAAGCTGGTGCGCAGCGGCGTCGACGCGCTGGTGATCGAGGGCATGGAGGCCGGCGGCCATGTCGGCCCGGTCTCCACCAGCGTGCTGGCGCAGGAGATCCTGCCGGCCGTGCGCGAGGTGCCGGTGTTCGTCGCCGGCGGCATCGGCCGCGGCGAGGCGATCCTGGCCTATCTCGAGATGGGCGCGGCCGGCTGCCAGCTCGGCACGCGCTTCGTCTGCGCCAGCGAGTCGATCGCCCATCCGCGCTTCAAGCAGGCCTTCGTGCGCGCCGGCGCGCGCGATGCGGTGACCTCGGTGCAGCTCGATCCGCGCTTCCCGGTGATCCCGGTCAGGGCGCTCGCCAACCGCGCCACGCTGCGCTTCGCCGAGGCGCAGCGCGAGATCATCGCCGCGGTCGACGCGGGCCAGCTCGACATGAAGGAGGCGCAGCTCAGGATCGAGCATTTCTGGGCCGGCGCGCTCCGGCGCGCCGTGATCGACGGTGACGTCGAGGAAGGCTCGCTGATGGCCGGCCAGAGCGTCGGCATGGTGACGCGGGAGCAGACCACGGCGGCGATCATCGCCGAGCTGGTCGAGCAGGCGATCGTCGCGCTGGCCAGCCGGTCGAACGGCATCGCCCAGCCGGCGTCGGGGCGGGCCGCGCAGTAGAGAGGGGACGGCGCGATGAGAGCGCCCGGGTGATGGAGAAGATGCTCGGCTGGGGCGGCATTCCGCGGCAACTGCTGCGCCGCCTGCGCGACATCATGGCCGGCGCCGGCAGCGCGCAGGAGCGCCTGGACCGCATCGTCAAGATCATCGCGGCCGAGATGGTGGCCGAGGTGTGCTCGGCCTATGTCCGGCGCGCCGGCGACGTGCTCGAGCTCTGCGCCACCGAGGGCCTGCGCGCGGAATCCGTGCATCGCACCACGCTGCGCATCGGCGAGGGCCTGGTCGGCGTCATCGCCGCCCAGGCGCGGCCGCTGGCGCTGGCCGACGCGCAGTCGCATCCGAACTTCGCCTACCGGCCCGAGACGGGCGAGGAGATCTACCACTCGCTGATGGGCGTGCCGATCCTGCGCGAGGGCCGCGTGCTGGGCGTGCTGGTCGTGCAGAACCGGACCCAGCGCCAGTACACCGAGGAAGAGATCGAGGCGCTGGAGACCATCGCCATGATCCTGGCCGAGCTCGCCGCCTCGGGCGAGCTGGTCTCGCGCGTGCCGGCGGGCCCGCTGCAGGGCCCGAGCATGCCGCTCCGGCTCACGGGCGTGCGCATCTGCGCCGGCGTCGCGCTCGGCCGCGCCGTGCTGCACCAGCCCAGCGTCGCCATCAAGCGCGTGGTGGCCGAGGACCCGGAGACCGAGCTCAAGCGCCTGCGCGAGGCGGTGGCGGGGCTGCACGACGCGCTCGACCGCATGATGGCGGCCGCCGACCTGGCCTCGGCCGGCGAGCATCGCGACGTGCTCGAGGCCTATCGCATGTTCGCCGAGGACCGCGGCTGGCTCGGCCGCATCCGCGAGGCGATCCGCTCGGGCCTGACCGCCGAGGCCGCCGTGCAGAAGGTGCAGAACGACACGCGCGTGCGCATGAACCAGGTCGAGGACGAGTACCTGCGCGAGCGGCTGCACGACCTGGAGGACCTCAACAACCGGCTGCTGATGCACCTGGCCGGCGGCGGCGGCGCCGCGCCGCCCGAGGAGCTGCCGGACGACGCGGTGCTCATCGCCCACGGCATGGGGCCGGCCGAGCTTCTGGACTACGACCGCCGCAAGCTGCGCGGCCTCGTGCTCGAGGAGGGCTCGCCGACCGCGCACGTGGCGATCGTCGCGCGCGCG
>JAKLKW010000109.1 GCA_023150455.1 Alphaproteobacteria bacterium
GGGCCTCCATTTGCAGCGGCGTGGCCGGGCGCAGCCACGCGCCGCGCGTCCCACCGGAGCGTCCCGTCCGGGCGGGCCCGCCCGCGCGAAGCCCGCGCGCGCCGAAGCGCGCCCCGCACCGCCGCCCGCGCCTGCGCCGCCGGCCGTCAAGGACCTGCCTAAGCTGGAAGCGCGCCTCGAGCTAACCGTCGCGTTCGCCGACGCCGGCGCGGTGGCGTTCGCCGACGGCGACGGGTCGCCCGACCCCGAATCGTTCCGGCTGCGTGCCGAGCTGGCGCGGCTCAGCCTGTTCGAGGGCTTCGACGAGCTGCTCTGCCTGCCCGCGCTCCGCGACGTCGAGCCGCACTGGTATCAGACCGAGACGGTGCGCAAGGTCCTCAAGCAGTACCGCGGGCGCGTCCTGCTCGCCGACGAGGTGGGTCTGGGCAAGACCGTCGAGGCGGGCATGGTGCTGAAGGAGTACGTGCTGCGCGGCATGGCCGAGCGCATCCTGGTCCTGTGCCCCGCGTCGCTGGTCGGGCAGTGGCGCGACGAGATGGCGGGCAAGTTCGGCCTCGAGTTCGCGACCAGCCACGATGCGCTGCTGCGCAGCGATCCCGGGCGCTTCTGGGCCCAGCCCCGCGTGATCGCGTCGATCGCGACGGCGCGTCGGAAGGAGCAGGCCGAGATCCTCGCCGGGCTGAGCTACGACGCCGTCGTGGTGGACGAGGCGCATCATCTGCGCGACCAGGCGAGCGCGAGCTATCGCCTTGTGAACGGACTGCAGAAGCGGTTCCTCCTGCTGCTGTCGGCCACGCCGGTGCAGAACAGCCTGCTCGAGCTCTACAACCTGCTGACGCTGCTGCAGCCCGGCATCTTCAAGACGCCGAAGGAGTTCCGGTCCGCCTACATGGTCCCGGGCAAGCCGCGCGAGCCGGCGAACCGCGAGCGGCTGCGCGACCTGATGCGCGGCGTCATGGTCAGGAACACGCGTGCGCTGGCGGCGCTGCGCCTGCCGCCGCGGCACGCGACCACGCTGCGCGCCGCGCCCGGACCGGAGGAGGCGGCGTGCTACGAAGCCTTGTGCCGGCTCGTCCGCGAGACGGCCGCCGGCGGCGCCGGTCCCGGCCCGGGCGATCAGGCCGGCACGCGCCGCCTGTCGCTGCAGCACCTCCTGTCGGCGGCGGGCTCGTCGCCGGCCGCCGCCGCCGCGGCCGTCGCCCGCATGGCCGAGCGCCATCCCGAAGAGGCGCGGTGGACCGGGCTTCTCGCGCGTGCGCGTGCCGTCGGCGCGGGCGCGAAGGAAACGGCGCTGCTGCAACTGCTCGCCCGGAACCCCGACGAGAAGAAGCTGGTCTTCGTCCACCACCGCGAGAGCATGGAGCACCTGTCCGCGCGGCTCGCGCAGGAGAGGATGCCGTTCGCGCCGTTCTCCGGCGACATGTCCGGCCCGCAGAAGGACGCGTCGGTGGAGGCGTTCCGCGAGCGCGTACCGCTGATGCTGTGTACCGAGTCGGGCGGCGAAGGGCGCAACCTGCAATTCTGCAACACGCTGATCAACTTCGACATACCCTGGAACCCGATGGCCATCGAGCAGCGCATCGGCCGCATCGACCGCATCGGCCAGACGCGCGAGGTGTTCATCTTCAACCTCGTCACGGCCGGCACGATCGAGGACACGGTGCTGCGCATCCTCGACGAGAAGATCAACATGTTCGAGCTGGTGGTCGGCGAGGTGGGCGCGATCCTCGGCGAGATCGACGAGCAGCAGCAGTTCCCGGGCATGGTGCTGGACGCGTGGCTCGAGGGCACCGAGCAGGCGCGCGCCGCCGCGTTCGCCGAGATCGAGAGCCAGCTCGTCGCCGCGCGCCGGGAGTACGACGGCGTCAAGCAGCTGGACGAGGCGCTGTTCGGGGACGAGCTCGATGCCGCCTGAGGCCGATCCGGCCGCGACGGGCTCGCGGCAGCAGGACTGGATGCGTTCCTTCGTCGCCGATCTGCTGCGGCACGAGGGCGCGCTGGTCGAGGCGGTCGCGCCCGACGGGCTCGAGGTTCTCGCGCCGCCCGAGGTGCAGCGCGTGCTTGGGATCGCGGAGCTGTCGCGGTTCGCGTTCGGAGCCGGCGCGCCGCCCGGCTTCCAGCGGGTCGGCATGGAGGGCGACTGGCTCGATCGCTTCGGCCGGCTCCTGGGCCCGCGCGGCCGCCGGGTGCGGCGTATCCTCGCCGCACCGCCCCGGATGCCCGGCGACCCGGAGCGGATGCTCGGCCACGAGCTGGTGCTCGACAACGCGACCTACCGGCTGCTCGGCGTGGCCCCCGCCTGGACGCGGTATCTGATCTTCGACTTCCGCGCCTCGGCCGTCTCCGACGACAAGCGCGACTTCGTCCTGCGCGTCGCGGTCAACCTCGCGACGGGGTCGGTACCCGATGCCGTCGTGGCGGCGATCGCCGGCGCCGCCGACGCGCCGGCGGACGACGCGGCGCCGCCCGCGGATGTCGAGCTGCCGGCGACGTGGGACCGCGCGCGCCTGGCGGGGCTCCTGGCGCGGGCGGTTCCCGCCCGGATCGACCTCGCGCTGGCACCCTTCGTCCGCGGCATGCGCCGGCGTCTCGAGCGCGACCAGGACCGGCTGCACGTCTATCACAACGACCTCTATCGCCAGGCCGCGCTTCGCGCCCTCGCCCTGGCGCCCGACGACCCGCGGCGCGAGCGCGAAGAGCGGCGGATGGCGGCCATCGAACGCGAGTATCGCGCCAAGCTCGACGACCTCTCGCGCCAGTACGCGACCCGAGTCGCGATCGAGTGGATACAGACGATGGAGCTGGTGATGCCGGTGCACCGGTTCGCGGTGCAGATCCGCCGGCGCAAGGCGGACCGGACGATCCGGCTGGACTGGAACCCGGTCGCGCGCAGGCTCGAGCCGCCCGCATGCGAGTCCACCGCCTCGACGGAGAAGCCGCGGCTGGTGTGCGACGGCGCCTTGCATCTCGTCGTTCCCGCGGCCCTCGGCCCGTGTCCGGGCTGCGGCCGGAGCTACTGCCGCGCCTGCCACCCCGACCGTTGCCCGAAATGCGGCGCGCTCGAGCCGCGCCGCCGCGTCGAGCCGCGGGCGGGCTGACCGCCTGACGCGGCGCTCAGAACGCCGGCGGCCTCAGGCCCGATTTCTCGAGCTGCTCGGCGAGCTGGGCCTTGAGGCGCCCGAGGCCGGCCTCGTTCTTCGCCTCGCAGCGCGCCACCAGCACGGCCTGCGTGTTCGAGGCGCGCAGCAGCCACCAGCCGTCCGATGTGCGCACGCGCACGCCGTCGATGCCGTTGACGTCGGCCCTGGCGGCGGCGAGGCGGTCGCGCACCTCGTCGACCAGCTTGAACTTGCGCTCCTCGGCGCAGGCGAAGCGCAGCTCGGGCGTGTTGACGACCGCGGGCAGCGCATCGCGGAACTCGGCCAGGCTCTGCTTGCGCCGCGCCAGGATCGACAGCAGCCGCACGGCGGCATAGAGCGCGTCGTCGAAGCCGTAGTAGCGGTCGGCGAAGAAGATGTGCCCGCTCATCTCGCCCGCCAGCGGCGCGCCGGTCTCGGCCATCTTCGACTTGATCAGCGAATGGCCGGTCCGGTACATCAGCGGCTTGCCGCCCTTGGCCTTGATGTGGTCGAACAGCACCTGGCTCGCCTTGACGTCCGAGATGATGGTGGCGCCGGGCTTCGTCGCCAGCACGTCCTCGGCGAACAGCATCATGATCTGGTCCGCCCACAGCACCCGGCCCCGGCCGTCGACCGCGCCCAGCCGGTCGCCGTCGCCGTCGAAGGCGAGGCCGACGTCGCACCCTTTCTCGCGCACCGTGCGCTTGAGGTCGGCGAGGTTCTTCTCCTCGGTCGGGTCGGGATGGTGGTTGGGGAAGCGCCCGTCGATCTCGACGAACATCAGGTGGTGCGTGCCGGGCAGCTTCTGCGTGAGCGCCGCGATCGCCTCGCCCGCGGCGCCGTTGCCGGCGTCCCAGGCGACGGCGAGCTTGCGCTCGCCGGCATAGTCCCTGGCCAGGCGGTCGACATAGGCGGCGAAGGCCGGCCGGTCCTCGGCCTTGCCGGCGCCGCTCTCGAGGTCGCCGGTCTCCAGCAGGCGGCCGAGCTTCTGGATGTCCTCGCCGAAGAACGACGCCTTGCCCAGCATCATCTTGAAGCCGTTGTGGTCCGGCGGGTTGTGCGAGCCCGTGACCATGATGCCGCCGTCGGCGCCGAAGCTGCGGGTGGCGAAATAGAGCATCGGCGTCGGGCCGCGGCCGACGCGCCAGGCGTCGACGCCGGCGGCGTTGAGGCCCTCGACCAGCGCCTGCTCCAGCTCGGGGCTGCTCAAGCGCCCGTCGTAGCCGACGCAGGCTGCCTTGCCGCCGGCGCGGCGGATCTGCGTGCCGAAGCCGCGGCCGACGGCGCGCGCGTCCGCCGCCGACAGGGTCTTTCCGACGATGCCGCGGATGTCGTACTCGCGCAGGATGGAACGGTCGAGCTGGTGGGGCTTGGACATGAGCACATCGGGTTGCATGGAGGAAGCGCACTCCTTACACCGAAATCCGACCGCGGCGAACCGCGGAATCGCCGGGCGCGGCGCAGGCTTGAGACGCGGTGAAGTTGAGGCCACACTGCCGCCCGCGTTCCGGTCGGGGCCGGCTTGGGGGCATATGGCACTGCACATCCATCTCGATCCGGTCGGCGGCATTGCCGGCGACATGACCGTCGCCGCGCTGGTGGACGCCTTCCCGGCGCATGGCGCGGCGATGCTGGCTTCCGTGCGCGGGCTCGGCGTGCCGGAAGGTGCCACGCTGGAAGTGACGGCGCATCGTGATCATGCCGTGACCGGCAGGCGCTTCGTCGTGGAAGAGCCGGCGCCGGCCGCCGCCGCGCATGCGCACGGCCACGTGCCGTTCCGCGACGTCCGCGCGCGCTTGCAGGCGTCGTCGCTGCCGCCGGGCGCGCGCGAGCGCGCGGTCGCCATCTTCACGCTGCTCGCCGAGGCCGAGGCCGAGGTGCACGGGCGTCCGCGCGACGACGTGACCTTCCACGAGCTCGGCGGCTGGGACTCGGTCGCCGACATCGTCGGCGCGGCCTTCCTGATCGACGCGATCGGCGCGGCGTCCTGGTCGGTCGGGCCGCTGCCGATCGGCTCGGGCCGCGTCGCCACCGCGCACGGGTCGCTGCCCGTGCCGGCGCCGGCGACCGCGCTGCTGCTGCGCGGGTTCCGCATGTTCGACGACGGGCTCGCGGGCGAGCGCGTCACGCCGACCGGGGCGGCGATCCTGAAGCATCTCGGCTGCGCCGAGGGCGTCGGCCGCGCGCCGCGCCGCCTGGTCGCGACCGGCATCGGCTTCGGCACCAGGACCTTCCCCGGCATCAGCAACATCCTGCGCGCGCTGGTGTTCGAGGACGGCGCGGCCCAAGCCGATCGGCAAGTGGCGGAATGGCGGGTCGAGGACATGGTCGTGATCGCGTTCGAGCTGGACGACCAGACGCCCGAGGACCTGGCGGTCGGCATCGACCGGCTGCGCCTGCTGCCCGAGGTGATCGACGTGATCCATGCGCCCGTGATCGGCAAGAAGGGGCGCATGGCCGCGCAGGTGCAGGTGCTGTGCGCACCGGCGAGCCGCGACGCGGCGATCGCCGCCTGCTTCCGCGAGACCACGACCATCGGCCTGCGCGTCGCCGCGGTCGAGCGCGCGGCGCTGCCGCGCGTCAAGGAGGCCGGCGCGGAGGGAATTTCGGTCAAGCGCGCGCGCCGTCCCGGCGGCGCGATCACGGGGAAGGCGGAAAGCGACCTGGTCAAGGCCGGCGGCGATGCGGCCGCGCGCGCCGCCCGTCGCCGCCGCGCCGAGGAGTCGGTCGCCGGCCGGCCCTGGAAGGAGAAGAAATGAGCGCGGCGCTGCCGACCCGGGCGCGGGTCGTCGTCATCGGCGGCGGCATCGTCGGGTGCAGCGTGCTCTATCACCTGGCGCGGCGCGGCTGGCGCGATGTCGTGCTGCTGGAGCGCGGCGAGCTGACCTCGGGCTCCACCTGGCACGCGGCCGGCAACACGCCGCATTTCAGCACCAGCCTCAACATCAGCCGCATCCACCGCTACGGCACCGAGCTGTACCAGCGCCTCGAGGCCGAGACCGGGCAGGGCGTCGGCTTCCATTTGACCGGCAGCCTGCGCCTGGCCTCGGTGCCGGACCGCATGGACGAGTACCGCTTCCATCGCGCCAAGGCGCGCACGATCGGCCTGCCGTTCGAGCTGGTCGGGCCGGACGAGATCCGGCGCCTGCATCCGCTGGTCGCGACCGACGGCGTGCTCGGCGCCGCCTGGAATCCCGAGGACGGGCATGTCGATCCGTCGATGGCGACGCAGGCGCTGGCCAAGGGCGCGCGCGACGCCGGCGCCGCCGTGCTGCGCCGGACGCGCGTCACGGGGCTCCGCCGCGACAAGGATGCCTGGCGCGTCGCGACCGAGCAGGGCGACGTCGTCGCCGAGATCGTCGTCAACGCCGCCGGCACCTGGGCGCGCGAGATCGGCCGGATGTGCGGCCTCGACCTGCCGGTCGTGCCGATCGAGCACCAGTACATCGTGTTCGACGCGATGCCGGAGGTCGCGGCGCTCGGGCGCGAGCTGCCGATCCTGCGCGAGGTCGACGTCTCCTACTACCTGCGCCAGGAGCGCCAGGGCATGCTGCTCGGCCCCTACGAGCGCCAGGCGACGCCGTTCGGCGAGCGCGGCATCCCGGCCAATTTCGGCGCCGACCTGCTGCCGCCCGACCTCGACCGGCTGGAGACCATCATCCAGGGCGCCTTCCGCCGCATGCCGGCGCTCGAGAGGGCCGGGATGAAGCGCGTCGTCAACGGGCCGATCACCTACACGCCCGACGGCAACGCGCTGCTCGGCCCGGCGCCCGGGCGGCCGAACCTGTACCTCGCCTGCGGCTTCAGCTTCGGCATCACCCAGGCCGGCGGCGCCGGCAAGTGGCTGGCCGACCTGATCGTCGACGGCGCGCCCGAGTTCGACCTGTTCGAGCTCGATCCGCGCCGCTACGGCAGGTACGCGACGCTCGACTGGACGATCGAGCGCTGCAAGGACATCTACGCCGACGAGTACGCCGTCGCCTATCCCTACCTGGAGCGGCCGGTCGGACGGCGCGCGCGCACGAGCCCGGTCCACGACCGCCTCGCCGCCAGGGGCGCCGTGTTCGGCACGCGCAACGGCTGGGAGCGGCCGCAATGGTTCGCGGAACGCGGCGAGGATGCCGCCGACCGTCCGAGCTTCCGTCGCACCAACTGGTTCGGCGCGATGCGGCGCGAGGCGCGCATGGTGCGCGGGCGCGGCGGCCTGCTCGATCTCTCCAGCTTCTCCAAATACGAAGTGTCGGGGCCCGACGCGCCGGCGCTGCTCGACCGGCTGGTCGCCAACCGCCTGCCGGCGAAGCGCGGCGGCATCGCGCTGGCGCACGCGCTGACGCCCGCCGGCGGCATCCGCAGCGAATGGACGGTGACGCGGCTCGGCGAGCACAGCTTCTTCGTGGTGTCCGCCGCCGCGGCCGAGCTCTACGACCTCGACTGGATCGAGCAGCACCGCCGCCCGCAGGAGCTCGTCGCGGTCGACAACGTCACGGCCGCATGGGGCTGCCTCGTGCTGGCCGGGCCGCGGTCGCGCGACGTGCTTTCCCGCCTGACGAAGGACGATCTCTCGTTTCCCTGGCGCACCATGCGCGACATCGTCGTCGCCGGCGTGCCGTGCCGCGCGCTCAGGCTCAACTATGTCGGCGAGCTCGGCTGGGAGCTGTTCCATCCGGTCGGCCGCCAGGCCGAGCTGTACGAAGCGTTGACCCGCGAGGGCCTCGGCGATTTCGGCTTCCGCGCCATGGACTCGCTCCGGCTCGAGAAGGGCTATCGCGGCTGGGGCAGCGACATCAACACCGAGGTGACGCCGTGGGAGGCCGGGTTCGACCGCTTCGTCGCGCTCGACAAGGGCGACTTCGTCGGCCGCGCCGCGCTCGTCCGCCAGCGCGAGAACGGCGTCAGCAAGCGCGTGGTCACGCTGGAAGTCGATGCCGCCGACACCGACGCGCGCGGCAACGAGCCGGTCCTCGCCGGCGACGCCGTCGTCGGCATCACCACCTCGGGCGGCTACGGCGCCTGGATCGAAAAGAGCCTGGCGCTGGCCTATGTCGACGCCGACCGCGCGAGGCCGGGCACGGCGCTGGCGGTCGAGCTGATGGGCGAGCGCCGCTCCGCCCGAGTGATCGACGACTGCCCGTTCGATCCCGAGAACAAGCGGCTGCGGGGTTGAAACCCTCGCCCGCGCGCAGCGCGGGAAAGGCAGCGGTCACGCGGAGACGCGGAGAACGCGGAGCGCCCGGCGATCCATCGCCAAAGGATGGACCGAAACCGGATCGCGGACCGGTGCTTTCCTCCGCGTTCTCCGCGTCTCCGCGTGCCCTTGCCGGTTTCGGCGGACAAGTCGCTGGGCGAGGGCTGTATGAGGGCTATATATAGAGAGCATGAGCGAGGAAACTGACGACGACGACGCCGGCCCCGCGCTGCCGTCGGGCGTCAAGAACTACATCACGCCCGCGGGGCTGCAGCGCTTGCAGGACGAGCTTCTGCACCTGCGCCGGGTCGAGCGGCCGAAGGTGGTCGAGGTCGTGTCGTGGGCGGCCGGCAACGGCGACCGCTCGGAGAACGGCGACTACATCTACGGCAAGAAGCGCCTGCGCGAGATCGACCGCCGCATGCGCTTCCTGATGAAGCGGCTGGAGATCGCCGAGGTGGTCGACCCGGCGCAGCAGAGGAACCGCGACCAGGTGTTCTTCGGCGCCACCGTCACCTATCTCGACCCGCGCAACGAAGAGCGCACGATCCGCATCGTCGGCGTCGACGAGACGCGGCCCGACCGGGGCGAGGTGAGCTGGGTCTCGCCGATCGCCCGCGCGCTCCTCAAGGCGCGCGAGGGCGACGTGGTCGACGTGCGCACGCCCGCCGGCCCGGAACCGGTCGAGGTCCTGCGGATCGCGTACGGCGAGCCCGGCTGATTCTCAGCTCGGCCTGGCGCGCACCAGCAGGCCGACGATCGTCGTCTCGCCCAGGGCCTTGGCGGCCTCGAGCCGGTGCAGCCCTTCCACCAGCACGTAGCGCTCGCCGTCGCGGCGGACCAGGATGGGCGTGAGCTGGCCCTTCTCCAGCATGCTCTTGGCGATCTCCTGCACGGTTTCGGGCTTGAGCGTGGTCCGGCGCTTCGCCGGGACGTAGATGTCCTTGATGGCGAAGGTCTGGTTCTCCATGAGCATCGGCATGACTGTCACCGTTCAATCGTAGTCGGGCCGCTTGCGCCGCCCGCGCTTGATCGCGCCGCGGCGCGTCTTGGTCTCGAGGCGCCGCTCCTTCGAGGCGCCGGTCGGCCTGGTCTTGATGCGCCGCTTCGGCGCGACCGCGGCGCGCGCCACCAGCTCGTCCAGGCGCCGGCGGGCGTCGGCGCGGTTGCGCTCCTGCGTGCGGTGCCGCTCGGCGCGGATCACCAGCACGCCGTCCTTGGTCAGGCGCTGCCCGGCCAGGCGCTCGAGGCGCTGGCGCACCGCCTCGGGCAGGCTGGGCGAGCGGCGCACGTCGAAGCGCAGCTCGACCGCGGTCGCGACCTTGTTGACGTTCTGCCCGCCCGGCCCCGAGGAACGCACGAACTGCTCCTCGAGCTCGGACTCCGGGATGCGGATGCGGTTCATCCGTCGTACCCGAACAGCCAGCGCGTCGTGCCGGCGTGGATGTTGTGCACGGAATGCTCGGCGTTCCTGGGAATGAACACCTCGTCGCCCGGCCCGGCGACGACCTCCTGCCGCCCGACGATCAGCCGCAGCCTTCCCTCGACCACGGTGACCAGCTCGTTGGTCGGATGCACGAACCCGTTCCATTGCCGGCCCGGCGGGTCGACGAAGTCCCGGCAGTCGAAGCCGCGCGCGGCCCAGTCGCGCCGGACGGCCTCGCGGTCGACCGGCCGCCGGAACCGCCCGCGCTCGATCAGCTTTTCCTCGATCCGCGTCGTCACGTCCTTGGCTCCGCTCACGGCGATGTGCGCATTCTAGCCCCGGCGGCGGCCGGCGGCACGGGTTGCCTCGCGCGCCGACCGGGGCCATCTTGTCGGCCGAAGCCCTTCTTGGGAGATGCCGTCATGTGGTCGATGTTCAAGAAGAAGACCGCGATGCCGGCGCCGGGCCAGGCGCTGCCCGGTCGCGCGGACAGGATGAAGGTGCCGCCGCATCACGACGTGCTCGGCACGCCGCTCGAGCCGCCGTTTCCGCAGGGCATGGAGCTGGCGCTGTTCGGCCTCGGCTGCTTCTGGGGCGCGGAGCGCAAGTTCTGGCAGGTGCCGGGCGTCTATTCCACCGCGGTCGGCTATGCCGCCGGGCAGACGGCGAACCCGAGCTACGAGGAGGTCTGCACCGGCATGACCGGGCACAACGAGGTCGTGCGCGTTGTCTACGACCCGAGCAAGGTCTCCTACGAGACGCTGCTCAAGACCTTCTGGGAAAGCCACGACCCGACCCAGGGCATGCGCCAGGGCAACGACGTCGGCACGCAGTACCGCTCGGGCGTCTACGTCCATTCGGCCGACCAGCGCCGGCTGGCGGAGGCGTCGCGCGACGCCTACCAGGCGGCGCTGGGCAAGGCGCGCTACGGCCGGATCACGACCGAGATCCTCGACGCGCCCGAGTTCTACTACGCCGAGGACTATCACCAGCAGTACCTGGCCAAGAACCCGCGCGGCTATTGCGGCCTGGGCGGCACCGGCGTCGCCTGCCCGGTCGGGCTGGTGAAGGCGGCGGAGTAGGCGCTCGGGCGGCGCCGGGCGCTTGCGCAAGCGCCGATTATGCGACCGAGTAGCGCCGCACCGCGTCGCGGTCGATCTCGATGCCGAGGCCCGGCCCGGTCGGGATGTCGACCCAGCCGTCCCTCGGCACGATCGGCGACTTGACGACCGCCATGCGGTAGGGATGCTCCGACCGGTCGAATTCCAGCAGCGGCTCGATCGGCTGCAGCGCGGGCGGGGTATGCGGGATGACGGCCAGCATCTGCAGCGCCGTCGCCACCGCCACGCCGGAGCCCCAGCAGTGCGGGATCGTGCGCACGCCGAACGCGCTCGCCATGTCGGCGATCTTCTTGCATTCGGAGATGCCGCCGACGGCACAGGTGTCGGGCTGCGCCACGTCGAGCGCGCGCTCGGCCAGCAGCCGGCGGAAGCCCCAGCGCGTGAACTCCGCCTCGCCGCCGGCGATCGGGATGGCGAGGGCGGACTTGACCTGCCTGTAGCCCTCGACGTCCTCGGGCGGCACCGGCTCCTCGAACCAGCCGATGTCGAGCCTCTCGATGGCGCGGCCGAGCCTGATCGCGGCCGTCGCGTCGTAGGCATGGTTGGCGTCGACCATGATGGCGACCTTGTCGCCGACGCGCTTGCGCACCGCCTCGCACAAGCCGATGTCGTCGGCGACGCCGAAGCCGAGCTTCAGCTTGAAGGCGGCATAGCCGTCGGCGACATGGCGCTCGGCCTCCGCCACCAGCCGGTCGCGCTGGTTCGGATCGCGCGTGCGGTAGAAGCCGGTGGCATAGGCCTGCACGCGGCTGCGCAAGGGCCCGCCCATCAGCCGGTGGATCGGCAGGTCCAGCGCCTTGCCCTTCAGGTCCCACAGCGCGATATCGATGCCGCTGAGCGCCTCGATCGCGACGCCTTTCTGCCCGTGGTCGCGCGTGCGGTTGTACATCGCCTGCCACAGCGCCTCGGTCGCCATGGCGTCCTGGCCGACGAGCGCCGGCTTCAGGAACTCGACCGCGCCGGCCACCGCGCGCGTCATCGGCCCGAAGCACTCGCCCCAGCCGCTGAGCCCGTCCTCGGCCACGACCTCGACCAGCAGCGCCGCCCGCCGGTCGAACCAGGCCTGCGAATAGGCGAAGGGCCGCTCGAGCGGCGCGTCCATCAGGTAGGTGCGGATCTCGGCGATCTTCATCGGCAGGCCCTCGTCGGTGGTGCGTTTCCCCAGGGGTATTTGCTCGGATGGCTTATAGCCGTTCCCGGTTGCGATCGACATGCCCCAGCGGGAGCCCTTGGCGCGCGACGGCACGTTCACAAGCTCGGGAATCCGCATTGCCGCCCGGCGATGCCTGCTCTAGCCTCGGGTCCATCGATGCGGGGAGGCAGCCATGGCGAGCGGCGGCAAGATCGATCCTTGCGGACGCCCGCGCGGCCAGGCATGACGGCCCGGCCCGGCTGAACCATGCCGCTCGAGTTCCTGCGCGACCTGTTCGCGAGCGAGGCGCCGCGCCGGCATGGGGCCCACGAGCTGCACGTCGCCGCCGGCGCGCTGCTGGTCGAGGCGGCGCTGCTCGACGGGCATTTCGACGCGCGCGAGCGCGACGCCATCCGGAAGGTGCTGCGCGAACGGTTCTCGCTCGCCGAAAACGAGGTCGCCGAGCTGCTGGAAGCCGCCGAGGCGCGGGTCGGCGAATCGACCCAGCTGTTCGAGTTCACCCGCGTCGTCGCCCGGCATTTCGAGGAGGCCGAGCGCATCGAGCTGATCGAGATGCTGTGCGAGGTGATGTACGCCGACGGCACCCTGCACGACTTCGAGGCCGGCATGCTGCGCCACCTGGGCCAGCTTCTCTACGTCACCGACCGCGACCGCGGCGAGGCGCGCAAGCGCGTGCTGGCGCGCCTCTCTTCTTCAGTCCCCCCTCCCCTTGCGGGAGGGGGTTAGGGGGAGGGGACTTACGCGCGGTAGCGCGGAACAAGTCAAATCGATTGCGCGTGGTATCGAGCCATCACTCGCAGCGAGCGCGTTTGGCGCCGACACCCCCTCCCCCTAACCCCCTCCCGCGAGGGGAGGGGGGACGAAGTTTGGTGTTGATCTGGTTCTTCTCCCACCCTCGCGCCGATGTGATGAACGGAGCGGCGCCTTCGCCTCGCCGGGCGGCGGGGCGGGCGCTATCATTGTCGACAATCTCGAACGAACGCGCCGGCCAGCAGCCGCAAGACGGCGCCGGCAGAGCTGGGTGCGCATCCGGTCGCGGATGCGGGAAGGGAGAACGACGACATGGTCGCCATCAAGGTCAACGGCACGACTCATCAGGTGGACGCGCCGGCGGACACGCCGCTCCTGTGGGTGATCCGCGAGCATCTCGAGCTCACCGGCACGAAGTACGGCTGCGGCATCGCGCAGTGCGGCGCCTGCACGGTGCATGTCAACGGCGAGCCGACGCGCGCCTGCGTGACGCCGCTCAGCGCCGTCGCCGATGCCGAGATCACGACGATCGAGGGCCTGTCCAAGGACCGCAGCCATCCGGTGCAGAAGGCCTGGATCGCCGAGCAGGTGCCGCAATGCGGCTTCTGCCAGTCCGGCCAGATACTGGCGGCCGCGGCGCTCCTGAAGAAGACGCCGAAGCCGACGGATGCCGAGATCGACGCGGCGATGACCAACATCTGCCGCTGCGGCACCTATCAGCGCATCCGCAAGGCGATCCATCGCGTCGCCAACGGCGCCGCGTGAAGGTGAGGGAGGACGCAGCATGACCGCGCTCGATACGCTTTCCCGCCGCGACTTCATCGCCGTCGGCGCCGCCACCGGCGGCGGCCTGGCGCTGGGATTCCACGTCCCGTTCGGAATCGGCGCGGCCGAGGCGCAAGCCGGCAAGGCCGCCGAGCTCAACGCGTGGCTCACCGTCGCCGCCGACGACACGGTGACGATCCGCGTCCACCGCTCCGAGATGGGCCAGGGCTCCTCGACCGCGATCCCGCAGCTGGTCGCCGAGGAGCTGGAATGCGACTGGTCGAAGGTGCGGATGGAGTTCGCCTCGGTGATGCGGCACATCCGCGAGAACAGGGTCTATGTCAGCTTCGCCACCGGCGGCAGCCGCGCCATCCGCGACAGCCACGCCTATCTGCGCAAGGCCGGCGCCACCGCGCGCGAGATGCTGATCCGGGCCGCGGCCAAGGAGCTGAACGTGCCGGCCGCGGAGTTGAAGGCCGAGAAGGGCTTCGTCGTGCATGCGGGCTCCGGCCGCAAGGTCAACTACGGCGCCCTGGCCGAGGCCGCGTCGAAGCTGACCCCGCCGGCCGAGGTCAAGTTCAAGCCGGATTCGGCCTGGACCATCGCCGGCACGTCGCCGGCGCGCTTCGACGTCCCGGCCAAGGTCGACGGCAGCGCCGTCTATGGCATGGACGTCAAGGTGCCCGGCATGGTGCACGCCGCGATCAAGCAGTGCCCGGTGTTCGGCGGCAAGGTGCAGAGCTACGACGAGGCCAAGATCAAGGGCATGCCCGGCGTCGTCGGCGTGGTGAAGATCCAGAACGACACCGCCGTGGCGGTCGTGGCCGAACGCTTCTACCAGGCCAAGGCGGCGGCCGACGCGCTGCCGATCGTCTGGAACGAGGGCGAGCACGCCAAGGTCAGCCAGGCCGACATCGTCCAGCGCCTGAAGAAGGGCCTCGACGAGCCGGGCGCCAAGGTGCGCCACGAGGGCGACTTCGACGGCGCCTACGCCAAGGCGGCGAAGAAGGTCGAGGCCGAGTATTTCGCGCCGTTCCTCGACCATGCCTGCATGGAGCCGATGAACTGCACCGCGCACGTCAAGCCCGACGGCGTCGAGGTCTGGGTCGCGACCCAGAACATCGAGGGCTCGCTGGCGGCGGCGGCCGAGGCGGCCGGCGTGTCGCCGGAGAAGGTCACGGCGCACCTGACGCTGCTCGGCGGCGGCTTCGGCCGGCGCGGGCGGCAGGACTACGTCGTGCAGGCCGTCCAGGTCGCCAAGCAGGTCGGCAAGCCGGTCAAGCTGATCTGGACGCGCGAGGAGGACCTGCAGCACGGCACCTACCGGCCGATCAGCATGGGACGCCTCAAGGGCGGGCTCGATGCCGAAGGCAACGTCACCGCGTACGCGCACACGGTGTGCGGCCAGTCGATCTTCGCCCACCTGCTGCCGCACAACATCAGGGGCGGCGTCGACGCCTCGTCGGTCGACGGCACGCACAACCAGGCCTACAAGCTGCCGAACTGCAAGTTCGACTACGTCATGCGCAACACGCACGTGCCGGTCGGCTTCTGGCGCTCGGTCGGCAGCTCGCAGAACGCGTTCATCACCGAGAGCTTCATCGACGAGCTGGCGCATGCCGCCGGCAAGGACCCGGTGGAGTTCCGGCGCGGCATGCTGCAGCACAACAAGTCCTGGCTCGCCGTGCTGAACATGGCGGCCGAGAAGGGCGACTGGGGCAAGCCCTTGCCCAAGGGCAAGGGCCGCGGCATCGCCATCAACGCCTGCTTCGGCAGCATCACCGCGCACGTCGCCGAGGTCACCGTCGACCGGCGCGGCCGGCTCAAGGTCGACCGCGTCGTGGTGGTGATCGACACCGGCCACAACGTGCATCCCGACAACACCGCGGCGCAGAACGAGGGCGGCGTCGTCTACGCGCTGACCGCGGCGCTCTACGGCGAGATCACGATCAAGGACGGCAGGGTCGAGCAGACCAACTTCGACAACTACGAGATGCTGACCATCGACCAGATGCCGAAGGTCGAAAGCCACCTGAGCCTGACCCGGGGCGACTGGTGGGGCGGCGTGGGTGAGCCCTCGATGGCCCCGCTGATGGCGGCGGTGTGCAACGCCATCTACCAGGCAACCGGCAAGCGGGTCCGTTCGTTGCCGCTGAAGCACCAGGACCTGAAGTGGGCTTGATGGCGGCAGCGGACGGCATCGCACGGCGGGACGTACTGGCGGGCGCGGCGGCCCTGACGGCGGCCGCGCTCGTCCCGCCGCCGGCCCTGGCACAAGGAGCGGCGCAGGCGGCGAACGTCGCCGCCTCGGCCCTCAGGCAGGCGTTCGGCGGAAGGCCCGTGCAGCTCGGCAAGGTGAAGCTGGCCGTGCCGGTACTGGCCGAAAACGGCAACTCGGTGCAGATGACCGTCGGCATCGAGGGCGGCGCGGTGCCCAAGCGCATCGTCCTGGTGGCGCCCGGCAACCCGTATCCGGCGGCGGCGGAGATCCGCTTCGGGCCGCGTGCGGCCAGGGGCGAGGCGACGCTGCGGCTGCGCCTGGCGCGCTCGCAGACGGTGGTCGCCGGCGCCGAGCTCGCCGACGGCTCGCTGTGGGCGGCGACCGCCGAGGTCACGGTCACGTCCGGCGCCTGCGCCGAGACGTTCGAATGACCGGAATCGGCGAATGACGGAGACCGCGCCCGTGACGATGAAGATGCTGGTCAAGATGCCGGCGGAGGCGAACAAGGGCGAGGCGTTCGAGCTGCGCGCCATCGCCATGCACCCGATGGAGAATGGCTTGCGCCGCGACATGGACGGCAAGGTCATCCCGCGCAAGATCCTCAACCGCTTCGTCTGCCGCTACAACGGCGAGACCGTGATCGACTGCGACTGGGGCACGGCCGTCGCCGCCAATCCGTACATGGCCTTCCAGGTCAAGGCGGTCGACAGCGGCACGGTCGAGCTGGAATGGACCGACGACGACGGCTCGGTCCATCGGCACAGCGCCGCGATCAAGGTCGTCTAGCGGGCAAGGCCGTGTGAGGCGGCTTCTCGCGCCGGCGCTGCTCGCGTCCGTCCTGGCGGCGTCCGCCACCGCGGCGGAGCAGCAGAAGCCGCGCTCCGGCCTCGACTTCGCCACGCCCGGCCTCCGGCAGATGCAGGAGGACGACGTCGCCAATCCCGGCATGCTGTGGGTCGCCGAGGGCGAGCAGCTTTGGACCCGGGCGGAAGGTCAGGCGGGCAAGAGCTGCGCCGACTGCCATGGCGCCATCGGCTCGATGGCGGACGCCGGTTTCCCGCGGCGCGATCCGCGCGATCCCGCCCGGCTGATCAATCTCGAGCTGCAGGTCGAGCGCTGCCGGGCCGAGCGCATGGGCGCGCCGCCGTTCGGCTACGAGAGCCAGGGCCTGCTGGCGCTGAC
>JAKLKW010000110.1 GCA_023150455.1 Alphaproteobacteria bacterium
ACGCAACAAATGAAGCGGGCGGCGGCGGCGCTGGTGGTGCTGCTGGCCGTCGGCCTGTCGGGCGCCGGCGCGGCCGACAAGGACGACGGCTACCTCGCCTATGCGCGCGGCGACTACGCCGAGGCATTGCGCATCTGGCGGCCGCGGGCCGAACAGGGCGACATCGCCGCCCAGTCCAATCTCGGCATCCTCTACTTCTCTGGCCTCGGCGTGCCGCAGCACTATGCCGAGGC
Organism: Alphaproteobacteria bacterium; assembly: GCA_023150455.1. Taxonomy (GTDB): domain Bacteria; phylum Pseudomonadota; class Alphaproteobacteria; order JAEULC01; family JAEULC01; genus JAEULC01. The sequence goes on from JAKLKW010000110.1 coordinate 234, forward strand.
GCTGAAATGGACGCAGATGGCCGCCGACAAGGGCGACCCGCGCGCGCAGCTCCGCCTCGGCATCATGCACGCGACCGGCCGCGGCGTGCCGGCCGATTTCGCCGCCGCGGCGAAGTGGTTCGAGCGCGCGGCCGCGCAGGGCGAAGCGCAGTCGCAGTTCAACCTCGGCCGCCTCTACGAGCACGGCCGCGGCGTCGAGCGCGACCTCGTGCGCGCGCATCTCTGGTTCAACCTCGCCGCCGCCAACTCCACGCCCGGCTGGGACCGCCAGGACGCCATCGCCAACCGCGACCGCATCGCCGGCCGGCTCAAGCCCGAGCAGATGGCCGACGCGCAGGCGCGCGCGCGCGAGTGGAAGCCGGTGAAGTAGCCGGCCTGATCCTCCAGGCCCGCCTTCCTCAGCCCCTCCAGGAAACGCTTCATGAGCTCCGGCGTCTGGTAGGGCACGTTGGCGCGGACCGAGGCGCTGGTCAGCAGCGGCTGCTCGCGCCGCACGGTCCGGAAGAACGCCCTGGTCTCCTCGATGCGCCCGGCCTGCGCCAGGCTGGCGGAGCGCAAGCGCCGCGCGCCATCAGCCTCAATCCGAATTCCGCGGCGAAACGCCGCGACCGAATCCTCGGTGCGGCGCTCCATCATCGCCCAATAGCCGAGCGCGCCAGCGCGCGCGAGACCCGCTTCACGTCGACCAGGGCGCCATCGCCAACCGCGACCGCATCGCCCGGCTCCTCGATCCCGGGCTGATGGCCGACGCGCGAGCACGCGCGCGCGAGCGAAAGCCGGTGAAGCAGGGGCGGGGACAAGCCGCGCCCGAGGCTCCCGTTTTCGGCGATACCCCGCGGTCATCGAAACAATTCTCCCTCGGCATTTCAACGCGCCGCGTCGGCGCTGCATGGTCCTGCCCGTGTCTCGAACCCCCAAGTCACGGAGCATGAAGACCATGAACACGACTTCGACCATGATCGCCTCGGCGGTGATCGCCGCCCTTTCGCTCGCTGGTACCGCGGCCGCGGCGGCGGATGCCAAGCAGGAGAAGTGCTACGGCATCGTCAAGGCCGGCAAGAACGACTGCCAGACCGCCTCGTCGAGCTGCGCCGGCACGGCCAAGAAGGACGCCCAGGGCGACGCGTGGATCTATGTCCCCGCCGGCACCTGCGGCAAGATCGTCGGCGCCAGCGCCGCGCCGAACAAGGGCTGATCCTCCCTCCATCGCAGGCCTGGTCCCCGCCCTCCCGCGCCGGGAGGGCGGGGCCCCTCGCGCCGCCACCCGAGAGGCACCCATGTCGCTGCACGAAGCCTTGCGCGAGCTGGCCGAGGCCGGGCGGGCCCGGCGCTCGCCGGAGGCCCAGGCCGTGATCGATGGCGCGATCGAGCGGCTGCGGCGGACGGGCATCGCCGAGGCGTGCCTCCAGGCCGGCGAGACGGCGCCCGACTTCCAGCTGCCCGACACGGACGGGCGCATCGTCTCGCTCGAGGCCTCGCTGCGAAGCGGCCCCGTGGTCGTCACCTTCTACCGCGGCGGCTGGTGCCCGTACTGCAACCTGGCGCTGCGCGCGCTGCACCAGGCGATGGCGCGGCTCGAGGCGGAGCGCGCGAGCCTGCTCGCGATCACGCCGCAGCTGGCCGAAGGCGTGCGCGAGACGCGCGAACGCCTGGGCCTCGACTTTCCGATGCTGGCCGACCACGACAACCGCACGGCGCGGCTGTTCGGCCTCGTCTTCCGCCTGCCCGACGACCTGATCGCGCTCTATCGCCGGCTTGGCGTCGACATTGCCGCCGCCAACGGCACCGCCGAGTGGGAACTGCCGCTGCCGGCCACCTACGTGATCGCGCCCGACGGCGTCGTGGCCTACGCCATGGTCGATGTCGACTACACGCATCGCGCCGAGCCCGACGACATCGTCGCCGCGCTCAGGCGCCTGAAGGAGATCGCGTCGTGAGCCGCTACGTCGTCGCCTTCCTGGTCGGCGCCCGCAACCGCATGGCGGTGATGCTCGACTGGTTCTGGGCCTATCTCACCTACCGCCGCGGCATCCGCCTGATCACCGGCGCGGGCCACGGGTGAGGCGGGCGTCGGCAGCGCAAAGGCGGTGCCCGGGGAGATGGGAGATTTTTATGCAAACCGGCGATACCCGCCGCGAATGCGACCGGCGAATCAAGAAAACTCTTCCGCGCAAAGAGTTCATGACCGCAAATTTCCTATGGGTATTTACGAAGCTTGATGCGCGGGTGGATCTCACCGAGTAACGCGCTGTCAATGACTGTCACATGACCATTGATTTCGGCTGCGGCTTGGCGCCTAGTGGCCGAAGAATCACAGGCGGCGAACCTACGCCGCGTTCCGCCACTCGAAGTTCAGGGGAACGTCACCATGCCAGACACGAAAGTCTCCGCAGCCACGTCCACCAGCGGCCTGCTCGCGGGCAAGGCCGCGCTCGTTACCGGTTCCACCAGCGGCATCGGCCTCGGCATCGCCCGGGCGCTGGCGCAGGCCGGCTGCAAGGTCGCGCTCAACGCGCGCTCGGCCAACGCCGAGACCGACAAGCTGGTGAAGGACCTCGCCGCCGAGACCGGCGTCAAGGTGATCTACGCCGAGGCCGACATGAGCAAGCGCGACCAGATCAAGGCCTCGGTCGCCTCGACCGAGAAGGAGCTGGGCTCCGTCGACATCCTCGTCAACAACGCCGGCATCCAGCACGTCGAGCCGATCGAGAGCTTTCCGGACGACGACTGGGAGATGGTGCTGTCGACCAATCTCTCGGCCGCGTTCTACACCACCAAGGCGGCGCTGCCGGGCATGAAGAAGCGCAAGTGGGGCCGCATCATCAACATCTCCTCGGCGCACGGGCTGATCGCCTCGCCGTTCAAGTCCGCCTATGTCGCGGCCAAGCACGGCATGGTCGGCCTCACCAAGGTGACCGCGCTCGAGACGGCGGAAGAGGGCATCACCTGCAACGCGATCTGCCCGGGCTATGTGTGGACGCCGCTGGTGCAGAAGCAGATCCCCGAGCAGGCCAAGGCGCACCACATGACCGAGGAGGAGGTGGTGAAGAAGGTGCTGCTCAAGGAGCAGCCGAACCGCCAGTTCGCCACGGTCGAGCAGATGGGCGCGCTGGCTGTGTTCCTGTCCAGCGACGCTGGCGCGACCATCACCGGCACCTCCATCCCCGTCGACGGCGGCTGGACCGCGCACTGATCCGATCCTCGGGCTCAAGGAGGTTTGCCATGGCCGTCAAGAAGGCCGCCCAAGAGCCTGCCCGGAAGGCTGTCGGAGGCGGCAGGCTCCGGCACGGCGTCAGCCGCGTGACCAAGTCGCGGGCGACCCGCAAGGGCGCGCCCGCGCCGCACGTCGCCCGCAAGAGCGGGACGAAGCGGATCAACATCGCGCTCCAGGGGGGCGGCTCGCACGGCGCCTTCGCCTGGGGCGTGCTCGACCGGCTGCTCGAGGACGAGCGCATCGACGTCGAGGGCATCGTCGGCACGTCGGCCGGCGCGATGAACGCGCTGGTCACCGCCTACGGCCTCGCCAGCGGCGGGCCGGAGCGCGCGCGCGAGAAGCTGCACGAGTTCTGGTCCAAGATCTCCGAGGCCGCACGCACCTCGCCGCTGCAGCCGTCGGTCTTCGACCGGCTCCTGCATCCCGGCAGCCTGGACATGTCGCCCGGCTACCAGATGCTGGATGCGCTCAGCCGGATGATGTCGCCCTACCAGCTCAATCCGTTCAACCTCAATCCGCTGCGCGACGTGCTGGCCTCGGTGGTCGACTGCGCCGAGCTGCACAAGCAGAACAAGGTCAAGCTCTACATCTGCGCGTCGAACGTGCTGAGCGGCCGGATCAAGGTGTTCAGCGAGAAGAGCGTCAGCGTCGACGCGGTGCTGGCCTCGGCCTGCCTGCCGTTCATGTTCCAGGCCGTCGAGGTCGACGGCGAGTACTACTGGGACGGCGGCTACATGGGCAATCCGCCGCTCTATCCGCTGATCTACCGCACCGACTCGCGCGACGTGCTGATCGTGCAGCTCAACCCGGTCCGCATCCCCGAGGTGCCGAAGACGGCGCAGGCCATCATGGACCGCATCAACACGCTCAGCTTCAACTCGTCGCTGATGCGCGAGATGCGCGCCATCCATTTCGTCACCAAGCTGATCGACAGCGGCTTCGACGACAACGGGCGCCTGAAGCGCATGCTGATCCACACCATCGACGCCGAGGACATGGTCTGCCAGCTCGGCGTGTCGTCGAAGCTCAACGCCGAGTGGGACTTCCTGCAGACGCTGTTCCGCGAGGGACGCGCGCGCGCCGATGCGTTCCTGGAGGAGCATTTCGACAAGATCGGGCGGGAATCGTCGACCGTGATCGAGGAGAAGTTCCTCTGATCGCAGCTGCCTGACCCGCCCCGCGCCCGTTCAACCAGCCTTTCCGGAGACCAGAGGATGGACAAGAAGCAGATTCTTTCCCTGTCGGCGATGCCGCCGGCCAGCCCCAGCTATCCGAAGGGGCCGTTCCGCTTCGTCGACCGCGAGTACATGATCATCATCTACGAGAGCGACCCGGCGGCGATCCGCGCCGCGGTGCCCGAGCCGCTGGTGCCGGATCCGTCGAGCCAGGTGTTCTACGAATGGATCAAGATGCCCGACTCCTCGGGCTTCGGCGACTACACCGAAAGCGGCGTCGTCATCCCCTGCTCGTTCAAGGGTCAGCCGTTCAGCTACGTCGCGCAGATGTATCTCGACGACGATCCGCCGATCGCCGGCGGTCGCGAGATCTGGGGGTTCCCCAAGAAATACGCCGAGCCCAAGATGGAAGTGTGCCACGACACGCTGACCGGCACGCTGCACTATGCCGGCCAGCTCGTCGCCATGGGCACGATGGGCTACAAGTTCGAGGACATGGCGCGCGACCCGGCGAAGACGATGGCCTCGCTCCAGAAGAACCAGGCGCTGCTCAAGATCATCCCGGGTCCCGACGGCAAGCCGGCGATCTGCCAGCTCGTCCAGGTCAACCTGACCGACATCACGGTCAAGGGATCGTGGAGCGCGCCGGCGCGGCTCCATCTCGTGCCGCACGTCAACGCGCCGGTCGCCGACCTGCCGGTCCGCCGCATCGTCGGCGGCCGCCATTTCATCGCCGACCTCACGCTGCCCTGGGGCAAGGTGATCCACGACTATCTGAAGTAGGGTCCGCGGTTCCCGACGTCCCGAGCTTGTCGTCTCCTGAGCCCGTCGAGGGGCGACAGGCTCGGGACGAGGGACATATCCTCGAACCGGGAACCCTCACCCCGGGCTTGTCGAAGGGCGAGTCCGCATCACCCCCGGTACACCGGCTCCGGCTGCGAGAAGAATCCCAGCAGGATGTGGTAGACCAGCAGGTAGTTCTTCTGCTGGAAGCTGGCGTGCGAGATGCCGGGCATCACCGCGAACTGCTTGTCCGGGTTGGGCAGGCGCTTGAAGAACGCGAGCAGGTCGTCGATCCCGGCGATGCCGTCCCACTGGCCGCGCATGACGATCGTGGGCACCGCGATCTTCTCCGGGTCGACCACGGGCAGCTTCGAGCACATATCGACATAGGTGCCGGTCGGCACCGAATCGTCGAGCGCGAGGATCGCGTCGGCGAAGGCCTCGATCGTGCGGTCCTCGGCGGTGCCGGGATGGTCGCGGTTGAAGATGCCGTAGACGAAGGCCTTGTCGATCGGCCGGCGGTTCTTCGCCTGGAACTCGGGCAGTTTCTTGCGCCGCTCGGCGAGGGTCGGGCTGCCTTCGCCCGTCCACACCATGGCGTCGAGCGCCAGGCGCTGGACCAGCTCGGGGTGGCGCTGGGCGAACAGCGCCGCGCGCAAGGCGCCGGACGAGATGCCGTAGACCAGAAGCTTGCGCTCGCCGCGTTGCGCCTGGATGTAGCTGGCGGCGGCGAAGCAGTCCTCGGCCCCGCGCGCGATGTCGGCGTTGTTGTCGCGGTCCTTGGTCGAGCGGCCGTAGCCTTCCATGTCGACGCACCACGTGTCGTAGCCGCGCCGGGCGAACCATTCCATGACCGAGGAGTCCGGTCGGCCCGGCACGCTCAGGTCGAAGGTCGGCTGCGACGCCATGGACGAGCCGTGCACGAACAGGATCGTGCCCTTGGCCCCGGCCGGGTGGCCGGCGGACTTCTCCCACAGGAACAGCTTCGCGTCGCCGTTCCTGGTCCAATGCTCCTGGCCGACGACCTTCGACTCGGCCGATGACGTCTCGCTCATCGTCGTCTTCCTTCTTGCGCGATCAGCCCGTGGCTTCCTCGGAAACCTTCTTGCCGCGCCCGCGCCAATACGGCAACAGCAGCGACAGCGCCAGCAGCGCCCACAGCACGTTGCCGATCGTCGAGGAGAACAGCACGGTCAGGTCCCCCTGCGACAGGCGCAGCGCGCGCACCAGGTACTGCTCGAACAGCGGACCGATGATGATGCCGATCAGCATGGCGGTGACGTGGAAATTGGTCTTGCGCGCGATGTAGCCGATGACGCCGAACACCAGCGCCAGGCCCATGTCGAACAGGTACTCGCGGTCGGCGAAGGCGCCGACGATGGTGCAGGAGACGATGATCGGCACCAGCACGCCGGTCGAGACCAGCGTCACGCGCGCCATGTAGCGCGCCAGCGGCAGGATGGTGAAGATCATGAACACGTAGGCGACCGCCATGGCGACGAACACGCCGTAGGCCAGGGTCGGACTTTCGATGAACAGGCGCGGCCCCAGCACGACGCCGTGGTACTGCAGCACGATCATCATGACCGCCGCCGTGCTGCCGCCCGGCACGCCGATCGCCATCAGCGGCACCAGCGTGCCCGAGGTGACGCCGTTGTTGGCCGACTCGGGCGCCAGCACGCCGGCCGGATGGCCGGTGCCGTAGAGCTCGGGCGTCTTCGAGAACATGCGCGACTGCTGGTAGGCGACGAACGACGCGATGCTGGCGCCGGCGCCCGGGATGATGCCGATCCACAGGCCCACGAAGCCGGTCCAGACGATCTGCCACCAGCCCTTGAGCGACAGCCTCAAGCCCTCGATCGTGTCGGCCCAGTTCGCCTTCTGCGCCCTTTCGCGGGCGTCGCCGGCGGCGATGCTTTCTTCGTCGAGCATCACCAGCGCCTCGGAGATCGCGAACAGGCCGATCAGCGCCGGCACCAGCGGCACGCCGTCGAGCAGCTCGAGGAAGCCGAACGTGGCGCGGGGCGTCGAATAGATGTGGTCGGTGCCGATCGCGCCGATCAAGAGGCCGAACATCCCGGCGATCAGGCCCTTCAGCGTGTCGCGCGCGGCGATCACCGCGATCAGCGTCAGGCCGAACAGCATGACGACGACCATCTCGACGCTGCGCATCACGTAGCCGATCTGGGCGAGCCACGGCAGCAGCGCCACCGTGGCGATCGAGGTGATCAGGCCGCCGAACACCGACGAGGTGAAGCACAGCACCAGCGCCTGCTGCGCCTGGCCCTTGCGCGCCATCTGGTAGCCGTCCAGCGTCGTGGCCGCCGCCCCGCCCGTGCCGGGGATGTTGACCAGGATGGCCGGGATGCCGCCGCCCAGATGCGTCGCGCAGTAGAGCGAAACCATGAAGATCAGCGCCTTCTCGACCTCCATCGTCAGGGTCAGCGGCAGCAGGATGATGAGGCTGTTCTGCGCGTTGAAGCCCGGCACGGCGCCGACGACCACGCCGAGCACGACGGCGGGCACGATCAGATACCAGTACCCGAAGGAACGCAGCACCAGCTCGAGGAGGAAGGCGGAATCCCAGCCCATCGGGCGGCGCTCAGAACAGCATGGCGAGCAGCTTCTCGACCGGCCCGCGCGGCAGGCGCGAGTTGAGCAGCGCGATGAAGAGGAGATAGGCGACGATCGCGACCGTGGCCGAGACGGTCGCGATCATGCGCAGCGAGCCGGCGCCGAGCACGACCATCAGCGCCCCCGTCAGCAGGAACAGCCCGAGGGTCACGCCGAGCCAGGGGATCAGGAAGACGAACAGCGCCGTCAGCGCGACCAGCATCAGCCGCGCGCCCTGCGTGCGGCGCGGTTCGATCAGCGGGGCGATGCCGAGGCTCGCCTCGCCGGCCCAGACGCGCAGCGCCACGCGCGCCACGTGCAGCGCGACCAGGGCGAGCAGCACGACGCCGATGACGACGGCGTTCGCCTTGGCTTCCCAGGCGAGGTCGGCGACGGCGACGAAGAAATAGGCCGTCAGCGCGACGGCAAGCGCCGGGAGGACGAGGTCGGCCCCCAGCGCCGCCTTTTCGCCTTCGGGACGATCGTCGCTCATTTCTTGGCGCTGAGCAGCGGGCGGTAGCGCTCCGCCAGCTCGACCATGGCCATGGCGTACCTGGTGCAGACCGCGCGGTCGCCGTAGCTGGCCTGCTCCCACGACCCGGCGGTCTTCTCGTACATGGTCTTGAAATCGGGGTCCTTGAAGACCTGCGGCGCGGTGTCGTTCAGCAGCTTGAACCGGTCGGGGAACTTGTCCGCCGCCTCGGTATGGATGGCCCAGGCGCGCGACGAGTAGAGGTCGGGAATCTTGGTGCCGAACACCTTGTTGATGGGCGGCGCGTTGCCGGTCTGTGCGGCGAGCGGGTTCTCGCTGTTGAACACGCCGAGCACGCGCACCTTGCCGCCGATCTTGATCGGCAGGGCGACCGGCAGCACGCCGCAATCGGCCTCGCCGTTCAGCGTCGCCACCATGGTCGGGTTGCCGCCGCCATAGGGGACGAGGTTGAACTTGGCGCCGAGGGCGTCGCCCAGCGCCAGCACGCCGATCGAGCCGGGATGCGGCAGGCGGCTGGTGGCGACGGAGACCGTGCGCTTCTTCGCCTCCGCGACCAGGTCCTCGATCTTCTTGAACGGGCTCTCGTCGCGCACGTAGACCGCGCTGTCGTCGACGTCGATGCGGCAGAAGTAGAAGTAGTCTTCCGGGAACTTGTATTTCGGCTTCTGCAGCACGTACATGAGCATCTCGGGTCCCATGTTGCCGAACAGCAGGTTGTAGCCGTCCTTGTCGCGCCGGCCGGTGAAGAGCTCGTACCCGACCTGGCCGGCGCCGCCGGGGAAGAAGTCGAACTCGAACGCCGTGTTGAGGAGCTTGCGCCAGGTTTCGGTGAAGGCCCGCGCCAGCCGGTCGGCGCCGCCGCCCTGGGCGGTCGGGATCACGACCTTGATGTTGCGCTCGGGATAGGCGGCGTCCGCTCTGCGGACAATCGCGGGGGCGACGCCGAGCGCGGCCAAGCCGGCGGCGCCCTGGAGCAGCCGGCGGCGTGCCGGCACGAAGCGGTTCTGGGCCATCGTTTCCTTCCCTCGGGTCGCGGCTGGGCGCCGCGGCTTGTATTGTCGGATTGTCGACACGTAGTATTCGGGGCGCTTCGGCGTGGTGTCAATCGATCCTCTGCGCGGGATGCCGCGCCGGCCATAAATGTCGCAGTCGTCCGCCCGGCTCCCGAACCCATGATCGCCATCGGCGCCTTCGTCCTGGCGCTGGTCGGCGTCACGTCCTTCGTGTCCGGCGTGTTCGGGGTGGCGGGCGGCCTGATCCTGATGGGCGGGCTCGTCTACCTGCTGCCGGTGTCGCAGGCCATGATCCTGCACGGCTTGGCGCAGTTCGTGTCGAACGCGGCCCGCGTCGTGTTCTGGCGCCGGCACCTGGCGGTCGGGCTGTTGCTGAAGTTCTCCGCCAGCTCGCTCGTCTGCCTCGGGCTGTTCGCGCTCGTGCGCTTCGTGCCGTCCAAGACGGCGGTGCTGTTCGCGCTCGGCCTGTCCACGGTGGTGCTGTTCTTCGTGCCCGACCGCTGGGCGCCGCGCATCACGCAGCCCGGCGTCGCCTATCTCACCGGCCTGATGGGAACGGCGCTGATCCTGCTGGCGGGCGTCTCCGGGCCGTTCCTCGACCAGTTCTTCGTGCGCTCGGGCCTCGACCGCCGCGTCACCATCGCCACCAAGGCGGCGATGCAATGCCTCTCGCACGTGCTCAAGGTCGCCTATTTCGGCGCGCTGGTCGGCGCCAGTCTCGACGAGGAATGGTGGGCGCTGGCCGCCGTGGTGCCGTTGGTCTCGATCGCCGGCTCGGCCGCGGCCACGCGCGTGCTCGAGCGCATGACCGACAAGCAGTTCTACTGGTGGACCCGCCGCATCGTGCTGGTGCTCGGCTGCTACTATATGGTCGAGGCGACGCGGTCGTGGCTGGGATAGCCGGGTGGCCTGGCCGCCCTCGTTGCCTTGACAGGGCCTCGGGGCCATGCTGCCGTTTTGCAGATCAAGACGCGGCCGTGGTTCAAGCCGCTGAACGAACGGGGGTTGAGCATGCGCGCATCGGCATTGGCGGTCTCTCTCGCATTGGCGCTGGCGCTCGGCGGCGCGGCCCGGGCGGAAACCTGGAAGATGGCGACCAAGCAGCCGGCCGACGGGCCGGAGGGCAAGGTGTTCCAGTACTTCGCCGACCAGGCCGGCAAGTACTCGGGCGGCAAGCTGACCGTGCAGGTCTTCCCCAACGAGCAGCTCGGCAAGGAAGCCGCGGTGCTCGAGCAGCTCAAGGTCGGCACCGTGCACATCTACGCCGAGGGGTCGGTGTTCCTGCAGAAATGGGTGCCGGACATCCGCTGGAGCAACGCGCCCTTCCTGTTCGACGACCGCGACCACTGGGTCAGGTTCATCAACCACCCGATGGTGCAGGGCTGGTTCAACAAGGCCAAGACGGACGCCGGGATCGGCATCCTGGGCGACCTGACCTCGGTGCTGCGCGGCCCCTACCGGGTGATGCTGACGAAGAACCCGGTCGCCAAGGTCGAGGACCTCAAGGGCATCAAGATGCGCATGGCCAACGACAAGACCGGCGTCGAGGTGTGGACCCATCTCGGCACCGAGGTGCGCGTGCTGGGCTGGGCCGAAACCTATGACGGCATCAGCAAGGGCATCGTCAACGCCGTCACCAGCCCCATCGCGCTGGTCGAAAGCATGCGCTTCCAGGAGGTGGCGCCCGTCATCACGCGCACCGACGAGTACTGGCAGTCGATCGCCTTCATGATGAACCAGAAGGCCTTCGACCGCCTGCCCAAGGACCTGCAGGAGGCGCTCGTCAAGGCGCACAAGGACGCGGCGCGCTACAGCGAGGAGCTGATGGGCAAGGAGACGGTCGATTCGCTCAAGCGCATGAAGGCCAAGGGCGTCGCCTACAACGAGATCGACCTGAAGCCCTTCGTCAAGCACATGCTCGTGTTCTACAAGGCCAAGGAGGCCTCGGGCGAGCTGCCCAAGGGCTTCATGGACGTGGTCGAGGCGACGCGCAAGAAGACCTCGTGAACCGCCCGGCGGGCGCTCCCGCCCGACCCATCGATACGGGCGCTCCCGCCCGACCCGCAGACACGGGCGTCGCCGCCCGGATCGACCAGGCGCTCGGCCTCGCCGAGCGCCTGTTCCTCGTTCTGGCCAATCTCTGCCTCGCGCTGATGTTCGTGCTGAACGTCGCGAACATCGCCTGGCGCGGCCTGGCCGATGTCAGCCTCAAGTTCGTCTGGCCCTGGACCCTGCTGCTGTTCGTGTGGATGACGTTCTTCGGCTTCTACGTCATCTACCGCCGCTCCAAGGACATCATGGTCGACTATTTCGTCGAGCTGCTGGGGCCCAGGGCCCTGCGCGCGACGCGAATCCTGTCGGATTCGCTGTGCGCCGCCCTGATGCTGCTGATGCTGGTCGAGGCGCCGACCACGCTCGGCAACCAGGTCGGCGACATGGAGCTCATCCCGCTGCAGCGATACTGGATGTCGGTGCCGCTGTTCCTCGCCGCGACGCTGCTGCTCGTGCATTTCGTCCTCGACGCGGTCAAGGCCGTCCAAGGCGTGCCGGAACCGCGCAAGGACTACTCGGTCGACGCCGAGTAGCGCCCCGTGACCACGCTGCTCTTCTTCAGCTTCGTCTCGCTCATGCTGCTGCGCGTGCCGGTGGCGATGGCGGTGGGCGGGTCGGTGGTGGTGACGCTGATCTACGCCGGCTACGGCGACGGGCTCTACATCGTGCCGCTGCAGGTGCTGGAAGGGATCGACAACGCCTCGCTGCTCGCCGTGCCGTTCTTCATCCTGGCCGGCAACCTGATGAACACGGTCGGCATGACCGACAAGATCTTCAACTTCGCCATGGCGCTGATGGGGCATTTCCGCGCCGGCCTGGCGCAGGTCAACGTGCTCGGCTCGATGATCTTCGCCGGCGTCAACGGCACGGCCGTGGGCGACATCGCGGGCCTCGGCCAGATCGAGGTCAAGGCGATGCGCGAGCGCGGCTACCCGGCCGATTTCGCCGCCGCCATGACCGTGGCCTCGTCGATCGTCGGGCCCCTGATCCCGCCATCGGTCGGCCTCGTGGTCTACGCCTACCTCGCCAACCAGTCGGTCGCGCGCATGTTCCTGGCCGGCTTCCTGCCGGGCGTGCTGGTCGGAATCTCGCTGATGGTCTTCAACCGCTTCTATGCCCAGCGTCTGAACGTCCCGGTGCAGCCGCGCGCGACGCTCGAGGTCCTGATCCGGACCACGCGCGAGGGGGCCGTGGCCCTGGTGGCGCCCGCCATCATCCTCGGCGCGATCCTGACCGGCTTCACGACCGCGACCGAGGCCGGCGTGCTCGCCTGCGCCTATGCGCTCGCGATCGGCGCCTGGTACCGGCAGCTCTCGCTGCCGCATATCTGGAAGGCGCTGACCGACACGATGCTGATGACCACGGTCGTCATGATCATCATCGGCTTCTCGACCGTGATGGGCTGGCTCTTGGCGATCGAGCAGGCGCCGCAGGCCATGGCCAGGGCCATGCTGCTGGTGACCCAATCGCGCCCGATCTTCCTCGCCCTGCTGCTGGTCTTCTTCCTGATCATCGGCTGCTTCGTCGAGGGCGTTCCGGCCAAGCTGATCCTGGTGCCGATCCTGCTGCCGATGATCGATTCCTACGGCATCGACCGCGTGCATTTCGGCATCATCATCCAGATGGCGCTGCTCATCGGCATCGCCACGCCGCCGATGGGCATCGGCCTCTACGTCATCTCCGAGGTCGCCCGCGTGCCGTTCGAGCGCGTGACCCTCGCCATCATGCCGATGCTGGTGCCGCTGCTCGTGGTCCTCGTGCTGCTGACCTACCTGCCGCAGATATCGCTGTTCCTGCCCGACCTGATCATGGGCCCCGAATGAGGAAAAGAACCACCACAGGGGCACGGAGACACAGAGAGGAAAAGGAAGAGAGGACTTTCAGCGCGGCGTAGCCGCGCCGAGAATTCCCGCTTCCTTCTTCTGCCTCTGTCTCTCTGTGGTTGATCTCTTCAGCCCTTTCCCATCGCCGCCTTGATCTTGGCGGTGGCGCCGGAGAGGTCGCCGATCTTGGCGCCGGCGCGCAGCTTCGCCCACAGGTCCTTCTCGCGCTCCTGGCGCGCGAGCGCGGCGTCGGCGACGTCCTCGGCCTCGCCCGGCGGCAGCACCAGCACGCCGCTCTCGTCCAGCACCACCGCGTCGCCCGGGTTGACGGTGACGCCGCCGCAGCCGATCACGGCGTTGAGCGAGCCGCCGATGGCGTAGACGCGCGTCGTGATGGGCGAGGGGCCGCGGCACCAGACCGGGAAGTCGTGCAGGCGGATCTCGCTGAAATCCGTGCAGGGCCCGTCGACCACCGCCGCCACCGCGCCCGCCAGCTTGGCGGCGAGCGCGACGCCGCCGCCGAGGCAGGCGTGGCGGTCGTCGCCCATGCGGTCGACCACCAGCACGTCGCCGGGCCTGAGCAGCCCGAGGGCGTGATGCAGCATGGCGGAATCCTGGCCGGGAATCTGCACGGTGACGGCCGTGCCGGCGGCGCGGCGGCCCGGCAGCACGCCCTGGATGCCGCGGTCCATGAAGCCCCAGTGGCGCGTGTGGCCGACCGTGGCGGTCTCGACGCGGGAAAGCTTCTCGACGACGCGCGCCGGCACTTGCGGCGGCATGGCGTTGATGACGAAGGACATGGCGGTCGTCCTCAGCTGCCGAGCACGCGGTGCTGGTGCACCGGGATCTTCTGTCGAACATCCTCGAGGTAATCGAGGTCGATGCGCGCCGTGGCATAGCCCTGGCCGTCGCTCGCCTGCGCCACCACGTGGCCCCAGGGGTCGACGATCATCGAGTGGCCCCACGTGTAGCGCGTGTCGTTGCCCTGCGCGTGCGGGCCGACCTGGGCCGAGGCGCAGAAGAAGGTCTCGGTCTCGATCGCGCGGGCGCGGATCAGCGGCTCCCAGTGGTCCTTGCCGGTCTGCAGCGTGAAGGCGGCCGGCAGCATGATGACCTGGGCGCCCTTGGCGGCAAGGCCCCGGTACAGCTCGCCGAAGCGCAGGTCGTAGCAGATCGAGCAGCCGACCGTGACGTCGCCGACCTTGTAGGTGACGAGCTGGTCGCCGCGCCCGACGGTGGCGGACTCCTTGTACTCGCGGCCGTCCGGCGTGGTGACGTCGAACAGGTGGATCTTGCGGTAGCGCGCGAGCTCCTTCCCGTCCGGGCCGAAGGCGACGGTCGTGTTGAAGTAGCCGTCCGGCGCGCGCTCGTAGAAGCTGCCGCCGTGGACGACGATCTTGTGCCGCCTGGCCGCGTCCTGCAGCGCGCGATAGGCCTCGCCGCCGGGGATCTCCTCCGCCGCCGCGCGCCGCTGCTCCAGCGAGCCGCCCAGATGCGTGAACATCTCGGGCAGCACGACGATGTCGGGGCGGTCCTCCTTCACCGCGTCGGCGATCAGCCGCAGCGCCTGGGCGATGTTCTCTGCCTTGTTCGCCTGGCTGTTCATCTGGATCACGGAAATCTTCATGGGCTGGCTCCCGCCGCGTGGTTCGACGGCGATTGTGGAGCCCGGCCCCCCTGAATTCAAGGCAGGGCGAATTCAAGAAGGAGCCCCGGCGCGCACGGCGCCGGTCTGATCGAGGATGGGGTCTGGTCGAGAGAAGCGCCGCTGCCGGATTGGAGCCACGGCGGAGATGCGGTGGCAGGAGGGGCCGGGAGCGGCGCTTCGGAAGTTCTTCAGGAGGAGTGTCGGCCGGCCGTCGCCAAGCTTGGAGGAGAGGCGCGCGAGCCGGCCGACGAACTCACATAGAGACGAAGAGACGCTACTTCCGTGCCTTCTTCTTCGCCTTCTTCTTGGTCTTCTTCTTCGCCTTCTTCTTCGCAGCCATGCTGCTCTCCCCTGCTCGTGGGTGACAAGATGGGCAGGCGGCAACATCGCCGTCGACCCGCTGCGTCGATACCGCCAAGTGCAACGATTTTCAATTGGAAATCAAAAATCGAGTCGCGGACACGCATCCATCCGAAGCCTTATGGCGCCGCGCGATCGTGAATTTGCAAGCGGAATTCTGCGCGCCATGGCGCGCGTGCGCGGTGTTGTCGAGACTCGTCGATGAAGCGCGAAAGCCTTGTCCCACAAGCCTTTCATGGAACGCGCGACGCGCGCGCGCGAATTGCGCGCGCACGTCGTCGCTGCGCGCGCCGAAGCCGCGCGGATCGACGCCGCCGCACGCCGACGCGGGCATCGGCGGCATTCGCTCGTTTCGCCCGCGCGATGCGATTCAGGGCCGCACGAAACGCCCAATTCGGCTAAACTGATTCGCCTTTGCTGCTTCGAAGGTGCTTGCGGCGGTCTTCGAGATGCGCGATTCGACTCGCGCGACGCCGATAGGGGGACGTGGATCATGACGCACCCGGTGACCGATCGACGGGCTCTGCTGCGCGAAAATTTTCTGCTCAAGTCGCTGTCGGACGACGAGCTCGATCGGATGCTGCGCTTCAGCAGCGTGAATTCCTACAAGGCCAACGAAGTGATCTTCCGCAAGGGAGATCCCGGCGAAGGCATGATGGCGGTGCTGACCGGCCAGATCCGCATCGGCGTGATGTCGGCCGAAGGCAAGGAGCTGATCCACAACATCATCAACCCGGGCCAGGTGTTCGGCGAGATCGCGCTGCTCGACGGCAAGCCGCGCTCGGCCGACGCCGTGGCGATCGTGCCGACCGAGACGCTGGTGGTCCTGCGGCGCGACTTCGTTCCGTTCCTCGAGTCCGATGCGAAGCTGTGCATCCGGCTCATGACGGTGCTGTGCGAGAAGCTGCGCCTGACCACCGAGCTCGCCGAGGATTTCATGTTCCTGGAGCTCAAGCAGCGCCTGGCCAAGCGCCTCGTGCGCCTGGCGGAGCTCTACGGTCGGCCGTGGCGCCAGGGCGTCATCATCAACTTCCGCCTGCCGCAGCGCGAGCTGGCGGCGATGATGGGCACTTCGCGCGAGAGCATCAACAAGCAGCTGCGCACCTGGGCCGAGAACGGCTGGCTCACGGTCGACCGCGGCAACATCGCGATCCACGACATGCAGGCGATGGCGCGCGAGTTCCAGGACTAGCGCGTTCGGCTCTCCCGGGCGACGGCGATGGCGGAAGCGGCGGAAGCGCCGCCAGGGACGACCGGCAGGCTGCGCGAGGCGGGCTGGGCGGCCGGGCTGACGGTCGCGGCCGCGCTGCTGGTCGTTCTCGCCGCGCGCCTCGGCCTGATCGAGGCGCTGGAGCTCGCCGCCTATGACCGGCTCGGCGCCGCCGTCTTCCGCGACCTGGGCGCGGAGCGGCGCGTCGTGCTGGTGACGGTCGACGAGCCGGCGATCGCCGCGCTGGGCTGGCCGCTCACCGACGCGCAGGTG
>JAKLKW010000111.1 GCA_023150455.1 Alphaproteobacteria bacterium
AGGAATACAACCGCCTCGAAAGACGCATCGAACGTCTCTGCAGACCTATCCATCGCCGTCCTCCGAAAATCACTCCGAGGACCACCACAGATTCAGCACTTCAGCCCCTTGTCACGCTATTCCTTCACCCGATTGCCCTGCGATGCGACCCTTGCGCGGTTCCGTGCCCTTCCGGTTCTGCGGTATAAGTACGGGTCCGGCCCGGTGCGGCCGAGAGGGCCGCAATGTCCGACAACATGGCGGAATATAGCGTCGTCTACGACGTGACCGAGGCCGAGCTGACGCACGACCCCCGGCTCCTCGCGTTGTTCCGGCTCTGGCAGTCCAAGCGGCAGGGGCGTCTTGCGCCGGCGCGCGCGGATTTCTCGACCGAGGAGCTGCGACCCTGGCTCGGCAACATCATCCTGCTCGATGTCGTCGACGGTGGGAAGGACTTCCACTACCGGCTGTTCGGCTCCGTGGTCGCGCGCGAGGCCGGCTTCGACATGACCGGCAAGATGCTGAGCCACTATCCGATCAAGAGCCGGCTGCCGTTCCTGTTCGAGGTCCATCGCGAGCTGGTGCGCCGCGCCTGCCCGGCGCTGACCGAGCACAATCCCGCGGTGCCCAACGTGCGCCGCCGCCGCCGCCTGCTGCTGCCGTTCTCCCGCGACGGCAAGACGATCGACATGACGTTGAGTGCCAACTATGCGATCGACGTCGTCACGCCGCCCGAACGCTACCTGTAGAAGCCGCGCGCTTCGACCCGTTACAGCCGCAGGGCCGACCTGATCCGCGCGCTGGTCGCCGCAAGCTCGTCTTCGCCATAGGGCGCCGGCGTGCCCTGGCCCCAGATCGGCGTCGGCCAGGCCGGGTCGGCGGTGAACCGGGCGATGACGTGCACGTGCAGCTGCGGCACCTGGTTGCCGAGCGCGGCGACGTTCATCTTGTGCGCCTGGTAGAGCTTCTCCATCGCCGCGGCGGTGTCGGCGATCTCCTCGATCAGCACGGCGCGGTCGACGGCGGACAGCTGGTGGATCTCGCGGATGTCCGGCCGCTGCGGCACCAGGACGAGCCAGGGGAACCGCCGGTCCTTCATGAGCAGGACCCGGCAGAGCGGGCGCGTGCCCAGCGCAACCGTGTCGGCGGCGAGCTGTTGGTGGAGCGTGAACATGGCTTAATCGCGTCTCCTTTGTCCCTATATTAGCCGATCGTGAGCGACTTCCACGCCTCCGACGGGCCTCCGCGTCATTGGCTGCAGCCGCGGCCCGAGGGCCTGTGGTGCGCGCCGGGACGTTTCTTCATCGATCCGGCACGCCCGGTGGACCGCGCGGTGATCACGCACGGGCATTCCGACCATGCGCGTCCGGGCAACCGCGCCGTGCTGGCGACCGAAGGCACGCTCGCCATCATGCGCGCGCGCCTGGGCGACGGGGCAGGCGGCAGCCTCGAGCCGGTCGCCTATGGCGAGAGGCGGCGCATCGGCGAGGTCGACGTGACGCTGCTGCCGGCGGGCCACGTGCTGGGCAGCGCGCAGGTCCGGCTCGACTGGCGCGGCGCGGTCGCCGTCGTCTCGGGCGACTACAAGCGTCGTCTCGATGCGACGTGCGCCCCCTTCGAGCCGGCGCGCTGCGACGTGTTCGTGACCGAGGCGACCTTCGGCCTGCCGGTGTTCCGCCACCCGCCCGACACGGAAGAGGTCGGGCGCCTGCTGCATTCGCTCCGCGTGTTCCCCGAGCGCAGCCACGTGGTGGGCGTCTACGCGCTCGGCAAGTGCCAGCGCGTTGCCGCCCTGCTGCGGCAGGCGGGCTACGACCGGCCGATCTATGTGCACGGCGCGCTGGCCGCGATGTGCGACGTGTACCGGGCGCACGGCGTCGATCTGGGCGAGCTGAGGCTGGCCACGGCGGCGCGGCCGAGCGAGCTCAAGGGCGAGATCGTGCTGGCGCCGCCATCGGCGCTCGCCGATCGCTGGGCGCGACGCCTCAGCGACCCGGTCGCCGCCATGGCGTCGGGCTGGATGCGCGTGCGGCAGCGCGCCAGGCAGCGCCAGGTCGAGCTGCCGCTCGTGATCTCGGACCATGCGGACTGGGACGAGCTTCTCGCCACCATCCGCGACGTCGACGCGCCGGAGGTCTGGGTGACGCACGGACGCGAGGAGGCGCTGATCCATGCCATATCGGCGCAAGGGCGCCGGGCGCGCGCGCTGTCGCTCGTCGGATTCGAGGAGGAGGGGCAGTGAAGCGGTTCGCCGGCCTGCTCGACCAGCTCGTCTTCACGCCGTCGCGCAACGGCAAGCTGAGGCTGATCCAGGACTACGCGCGCCGGGCGCCCGATCCCGATCGCGGCTACGCGGTCGCCGCGTTGACCGGCGCGCTCGCTTTCGCGCGCGCCAAGCCGGCGCTGGTGCGCGGCCTGGCCGAGCAGCGCGTGGATCCCGTGCTGTTCCGCTGGTCCTACGACTTCGTCGGCGACCTGGCCGAGACCGTGGCGCTGAGCTGGCCCGGGCCTGCGGCCGCCGTCGTCGCCCCGCCGCCGCGCCTCGGCGACGTGGTGGCGCGGCTCGAGCGCGCGGGACGCAGCGAGATTCCCGCGCTGCTGGCCGCGTGGCTCGATGCGCTCGACGCCACCGGGCGATGGGCGCTCTTGAAGCTCATCACCGGCAGCCTGCGCGTCGGCGTGTCCGCCGGCCTGGTGCGCGCGGCCCTGGCCGAGATCGGCAAGGTCGAGGCGGCGCAGGTGCAAGAGGTCTGGCATGCCCTGGCGCCGCCCTACGAGGCCCTGTTCGCCTGGCTCGAAGGGCGGGGCGAGCGCCCCTCGGTCGCGACCGGCCTCGGCTTCCGGCCGATGATGCTGGCGCAGGCGCTGGACGAGGCCGAGCTCGCGGCGCTCGATCCGTCCGCCTATCGCGCGGAATGGAAATGGGACGGCATCCGGATCCAGCTGGCCGGCGCTGGCGGCCGCCTGTGCCTGTACTCGCGCACCGGCGACGAGATCGCGCGGTCCTTCCCCGACCTGGTCGAGCCGCTCGCCGCCGCCGGACCGCTCGAGGCCGTGCTCGACGGCGAATTGCTCGTCGCGCGCGCCGGCACGGGCGACCGGCTCGAGCCGGCGCCGTTCTCCGAGCTGCAGCAGCGGTTGAACCGCAAGACCGTGACGGCGGCGATGATGCGCGACCGCCCGGTCTTCATCCGTGCCTACGACCTGCTGTTCGAGGGGGCGCAGGACCTGCGCGACCTTCCCTTCGACGAGCGGCGCCGGCGGCTCGAGCACTGGATCCGGCGGCGGATGCCGCCGCGGATCGACCTGTCGCCCGCGGTTGCGTTCGCGCACTGGGACGAGCTCGCGGCGCTGCGCGCCGAGGCGCGCGCTTGCGGCGTCGAGGGCCTGATGCTGAAGCGCGGCGACAGCCCCTACGTCGCCGGACGGCCGAAGGGACCGTGGTTCAAATGGAAGCGCGGACCGCTCGTGGTCGACGCGGTGCTGATGTACGCCCAGCGCGGCCACGGCAAGCGCTCGTCCTACTACTCCGACTACACGTTCGGCTGCTGGCGCCCCATTGCCGACGGAACGGGCGCCGACGGAACGGGCCGCGAGCTCGTGCCGGTGGGCAAGGCCTATTTCGGCTTCACCGACCTGGAGCTGGTCCAGCTCGACAAGTTCGTGCGCGAGCATACGATCGACCGCTTCGGGCCGGTGCGCGTGGTCGAGCCCTCGCTCGTGCTCGAGATCGCCTGCGACGGCGTGCAGCGCTCGACGCGCCACAAGTCCGGCGTCGCCATGCGTTTCCCCCGCATCCACCGCCTGCGCTGGGACAAGCCGGCCGAGGAAGCCGACGAAGTTGCGACGCTGGAAAAGGCGATCGAGGCGAACTAGCAGCTAGATGCCGGTCCGCCACGGCTGCTCGAGTTCCCACTGCACATGCGGCACGCCGCGCCTCACATGAACGCCGCAGCCGGCGTGGCGGAAGTTGCGCGAGAGGCGCGAGCGATACCAGTCGCCGGAGCGCAGATGGATGTCCCCGTCGCTGCAGGATCGATCGACGTTGTCGCGCCAGTCCCGCAGCGTCGGAACATGGAAGTAGAGCGCGCCGCGGCACAACCGGGCCAGGTTGCCGAGGGCGCGCGCGGCCTCGCGGTCGTCCAGGTACTGCATCACGTCATGACAGATGATCAGGTCGTAGCGTTTGCGCGGCCGGAACGTCGCCAGGGAAGCGTGGATCCAGCCGTGCCGCCGGCACAGGTGCTCGCTGACCTCGAGGCCGGCATAGGTTGCGCGCGGAAACGCCTCGCGCAGAGCGGGTCTCATCCAGCCCAGGCCGCAGCCCGCATCGAGTATCCGGCGCACGGGAACGTCCAGCAGCTTCACGATCGCCGCGACCACGGCCGCCCGGGCGGCCATTTCCGCGCGGGTAGCAACGCGCGTGCCGATGTTCGTATAGAACCGACGGTAGAAAGCGGCATCGAACCGCCCGTCGGGTCGGCCAGACGAGCCGGCTTTGCGCGCACGGTCCACCACTGGCACTCGTCTCCTTCCCCCTCGCCCCGCGTCAGCGGGAAGAGGGGTCGCAGCGAGCTACTTCGCCTCGAGCGCCACTTCGAGCGTGCGGGCGCCCGCGCGGATGCGCTCGGCGTGCATGGCGGCGATGCGGGCGGCGGGGTTGTCGCCGCCGACCTTGGCGAAGGCCTCGGCCGCGTCGTCCTTGCCGTCGCGCAGCGCGCGATAGGCGTCCATATACTGGCGGAACCAGCTCTCGGCCGAGCGGTCCTTGTCGACCGGCGTGAAGGCGTCGATCTTGCCGGTCTTGCCCTTGAGCAGCAGAGTGCCGAGCGGCAGGAAATACATCCTGCGGCAGTTGCGCGCGGTCTGCTCGCTGACGCAGATCGCCGTGCCGAGGTGCTTGTTGGCGCTTTCGAGCCGGGCGGCGGTGTTCACCGTGTCGCCCATGGCGGTGTAGTTGTGCCGCTGCGAGCTGCCGAAATTGCCGACGATCGCGCTGCCGGTATGCACACCGACCCGCGTCAGGCCCAGCTTGACTCCGGTCTCGAGCCTGGTGCGCTCGCGGAACTCCTCGGTCCATTTGTGGATCTCGAGCGCGGCCTCGACGGCCTTTGCCGCGTGCTCGGAGACCTGCTGCGGCGCGCCGAAGATGGCGACCACGGCGTCGCCGATGAACTTGTCGATCGTGCCGCCATGCCGGATCAGGATCTCGCAGATGCCGTCGAAGTACTGGCCCATCAGCTTGACCAGCACGGCCGGCTCGGTCGATTCCGAGATTGCGGTGAAGTTCTCCATGTCGGTGAACAGGAACGTCATCTCGCGGATCTCGCCCTCGGTCACCAGCGTGTCCGGGCTCTCCAGCAGCTTCTGCACCACGTCCTTGTCGACGTAGCGCGTGAAGGCGTCGCGGATGAAGCGCTTCTTGTCGCGATAGCGCCGCGCGACATAGATGCTGCCCGCGGTCAGCGAGCCGAGGAACGCGATCACCGGCGCCAGCAGGGGCAACAGCGGGCCGCTGACCAAGAGCGGCAGGCTGACCATCGCAATGAAGGCCACGACGACGGCAGTGCTGGCGGCGGCCTTGATCCAGCCGCGCGTTTCCACCAGCACGAGCGCCATCGACACGATGGCCGCCGCAATCGCCAGAAGGATCTCGATCGTGTTGTTGACGCGCGGCAACTGCCGTCCGTCCAGCAGTTGCGACAGGCCCTGTGCATGGATCACGACGCCCGGCAGCGACCCGGCGTTGTGGCCGAGAACCGCGGCCAGCGGCGTGCGATGCCGGTCGGCGTCGGGCAGGTTGGCGCCGACCAGCACCCTTTTCCCCTTGAACAGGTCGTCCGGCAGCTCGGCGAGCAGGCTGGCGTCGTATTCGTTGAAGACCGTATCGCGGATGCTGTTGTTCCGGGTCAGGTAGGCGAGGCCAATGGAATCGCGTGGCGGCCGGGCGCCGATCTGCGCCGCGATCGCACCCGAAAAGCCGGGCTGCCATTCCTTGGTGACGTCGTCCGTGCGGCCGGGATAGATGGTGCGCACGGTGCCGTCCTCGTCCGATTCCAACGTGACGAAACCGCGGCGCACGCGCAGGCCGTCGAAGAACTGCGAGATGTACTCGACCTGCTTCTTGGTCAGGCCTTCCTCGTAGCCGGCCCAGGCGACCACGGGCGACACCGGCCACTTGTCCAAGGCCCGGCGCAGCGCCTCGTCCTTTTCCGCGACCGTGGGCTGATCGAACAGGAAGTCGAGCGCGATCAGCTCGGCGCCCTTCTGGCGCAGCGTCTCGACCACGTTGGCGAGGAAGCCGCGATCGACCGGCGAGCGGTACTCGAGCGCCGCCAGCGTCTCCTCGGTCACGGACACGATGACGATGTTCGGATGCGGGTTGTCCACGCGGTTGGTGAACAGGGTCAGGCGGGCGTCGATCAGGTATTGCTCGGCGACGGCGAGAAAGGGAAGCCCGCGCACCGCGGCGACGCTCAAGCCCGCGATCACCACGGCCACGCCGGTCAGCGTGGCGATATCGATCCAGTTGAAGTCGCTGAAGCCGGGCAGCGACCACGCGCGTCCCGGCTTCTTGGCCTGCGGCTTGCTCGTTTCCGCGGTCGAGGTCATTCCCTCCGGTCCCCCTCGTTCGGCCTCAGGAGCCCAGGTTGAGGATCTGGACGCGGCGATTGATGTCGCGCTCGGGGTTGGCGGGATCCAGCGGCTCGCTCTCGCCCTTGCCGACCGTCTGGATGCGGGCCGCGTCGACTTGGTGCTTGCCCACCAGGTAGTCCCTGGCCGACTTCGCACGCCGCTCCGAGAGCGCCATGTTGTAGGCATCGCTGCCCTTGCTGTCGGTGTGGCCCTCCAGCAGGAAGCGGTTGCCCTTCAGCCGGTCCGAGTTCAACGCGCGGCCGAGATTGTCGAGCACCTGCTGGCCCTGCGGCGTCAGCTTGTCCGAGTTGAAGTCGAAGGTGATGTTGATCGCGACCGCCGCGGTCGCCTGCGTGGGGGTCGCCGGCTTGGCCGCGGGCTGGGCCGGCGCCGCGGCCTGCGTCGCCGGGGCGGGCTGCGGCGCCTTCTGGCCGCCGAGCGTGATGCCGCGGAAGCGGACGGTGGTCGGGGCCGACTTGGGCGCGAGCGCGTCCTCGATCTCCTTGGCCGACGGCGTGCCCTGCAGGACCTGAAGCTCGGCGGCGCCGGTCATGGAAGCAAGCGACAATCCGATCGTCGCGGTCAGGGCCAACAGGCCCAGGCGGAAGCTGGCAATGCGCATGACATGTTCCTCCTTTGTATTGGTGGCGGGAAGCCGGCGGGGACCGCCGGTGGTCCGGCGGTCCCCGGTCGGTTCCTGGTCGCCTACTCCTTCACCGTGATCGGCAGCGCGGCGGTCGCCATGTTGCCATCCGGAACCTTCTTGAAGACGTCCATCAGCGAGGCCGCGACCGTCTTGGGCACGACGGTGAAGCCCGGCTTGGCGATCTCCGGCGGCAGGTGCGCGGTGGCGTCGCGGTCGAGCGCGAAGCACTGCACCTCCGAGCTGCCACCGGGACCGGTCAGCTGCATCGGCTGCTGCCAAGAGGGCGACGGGATCGACTGCGCCCCGTCGGAGCCGATGCGCGCGCTGCGGTCGAACTGGCTGGGGAAGATCTTGGTCACCTCGCCCGCCACGTCGCGGTAGAAGCAGTAGACATAGGCTTCGCGCGTGGACCGGATCGACAGCTTCAGTTCGTCGCCGACCTGGTACTCCGAAGTCGCCTTGCCGTCGCTGCCGACCTCGAGGTCGAACAGCCGCCCGCCGATGCCGCGCTCCAGGCTGTCGATCATCGCCGCCGCCTGGCGTTGGCAGCCCCGCTCGGCCATCCACAGCGCCGTCTGCCCCTGGGTCGCGCCCTTGCGGTCCATCAGGTGCAGCTTGACCGCGGTGGTCTTGTCGCCGATGCGGAACTGGTAGGTGGCGTCGTTCTTGGTCGGCACGCCCGAGGGCCACTGCAGCGTCGCCTGGCCCTTCGGCCACGACACCTCGGTCTTCGGCCCGCTGGGCAGCATCTCGACCGTGAAGGTCCCGCCCATCTCGCCGCCGGTCAGGCTGATCGCCTGGTCGGTGGCGACGCACCAGTCACCCGCCGCCGCAACGTCGATCGTCCACGGGTTGGCCGCGCTCGAGCTGCCGCTGAGGCCGAGGCCCGGCGCCACGCCGCGGAACGCACCGACCCGCCGCGGGGCCTCCTGCTGCGTGCTGAGCGCGTCGCTCAGCCGCCCGATCAGGCCCGAGGCTTCGGTGCCGCCCGGGGCGCCGTTGAACGGCCCGCGCACGTTGATGACCTTGCCCTGGCCGTCCATCAGCACGACGCGCGTGCCGGGGGGGACCGCGATCTGCTGGCCCGAACCGACGCGGTCGCCCTTCTTCAGGCCGTCGGCGGTCGAGCTGATGACCACGAACGCGGCCGCGTCCTTCGGCAGCGCCACCTTGGTCGTGGCCGGCCTCGGCGCCGGCGCCGGGGTGGCGCTCGCCACCTTCGTCTGCGTCTGCGCCTTCGGCTGGGCTTGCGCCTGGGCCTGGGCCGCGGCCGCCTTCGCGGCTTCCGCCTTGGCGAGCTCCTGGGCCTTGGCGGCCTCGGCCTTCGCGGCCTCCGCCTTGGCAAGCTCGGCCTTGGCCGCGGCCGCCGTCTTTTCCGCCTCGGCCTTCGCGGCAGCCGCAACCTTCTCGGCCTCGGCCTTGGCGCTGGCGGCCAGCTTCTCGGCTTCAGCCTTGGCCGTGGCGGCGGCTTTCTCGGCCTCCGCCTTGGCGACCTGCTGGGCCTTGGCGGCCTCGGCCTTCGACTGCTCGGCCTTCTCGGCCTCCGCCTTGGCCATCTGCTGGGCCTTCTCGGCCTGGGCGCGCGCGTCCGCGATCAGCTTGTCCGCCTCGGCTTGCGCCTTGGCCTTCGCCTCGTCGGCGGCCTTCTGCGCCGCTTCCTGCGCCGCCTGCATCGCGGCGAGCGCGACCGGGTTGTTGCCGGCCGCGGCGATCATGGGGCCGCCCTTGGCGACCTCGTCGAGGCGTGCCTGCACGGCCTTGGCGAACATGCCGTCCGGGTACCGGTCCAGGTAGCTCGCCAGCACCGCCTTGTCCGTGCTGTCCTTGATCGCGCTGAAGAACACGATCTCCGACGTGCGGCTCATGTCGCTGCGCAGCGCGTTGTAGGAAAGGATCGACAGGGCAGCGAAACCGACAACCATCGCGCCGCCAAGGACGTAAGGGAGTTTTGTTTGGTTCATGGTCCACCTCGCTCAAACGTGCGTGCCCGGTCGGTCTGGTGCCGCGGGGCAAATGCTACTTCAACCACCTTCGTGTCGCCACGATGTCACGGTAAACCCGCCGACGCTGTGGCCAAGGTCACTAGGCCGTTGTGCCCCGCGTCACACCCCCTGTGACGGCCGCCCGAAGCCGCCCGAGGCCGTCATACCCGGATCGCGCCGGATCGCCGGCCGGGACGATCGCCGACCGACGCCCGCAAGGCGCCGTCCCGGGTCGCGCCCGGCCGTCGGCGGCCCTATAATGATCAATTCCCACGGTGGATGGCGGAATTGTCCGCCGCATCAGGAGCAAGGTCAATGTCCGCCAGCGTTACACCCCTGCGTCAAGGCGCCCAGCCGAACGACCTGGAGCCGTTCTGGATGCCGTTCACGGCCAACCGGCAGTTCAAGCGCCTTCCGCGCATGCTGGTGTCGGCCCAGGACATGCACTACGTCGCCAGCGACGGGCGCCGCATCCTCGACGGCACGTCCGGCCTGTGGTGCGTCAACGCCGGGCACGGCCGCAAGCGGATCGTCGAGGCGGTGCAACGCCAGGTGGCGAAGCTCGACTTCGCGCCCACGTTCCAGATGGGCCATCCCCTGCCGTTCGAGCTGGCCGGGCGGCTGGTCCAGTTCATGGACGGGCATTTCGACCACGTCTTCTTCACCAACTCGGGCTCCGAGTCGGTCGACACGGCGCTGAAGATCGCGATCGCCTATCAGCGCGCCATCGGCCAGGGCACGCGCACGCGGCTGATCGGGCGCGAACGCGGCTATCACGGCGTCGGCTTCGGCGGCATCTCGGTCGGCGGCATCGTCAAGAACCGGATGTTCTTCGGCGGCCTCTTGAACGGCGTCGATCATCTGCCGCACACGCACGACCTGGAAAAGAACGCCTTCAGCCGCGGCGAGCCGCAATGGGGCGCGCACCTGGCGGACGAGCTCGAGCGCCTGGTGGCGCTGCACGACGCGTCGACCATCGCCGCCGTCATCGTCGAGCCGGTGGCGGGCTCGACCGGGGTGCTGGTGCCGCCGAAGGGCTATCTCGCGCGCCTGCGCGAGATCTGCGACAGGCACGGCATCCTGTTGATCTTCGACGAGGTGATCACCGGCTATGGCCGTCTCGGCAAGCCCTTCGCGGTCGACTATTTCGGCGTCCGGCCGGACCTGATCACGACCGCCAAGGGGCTCACCAACGGAACCGTTCCGATGGGCGCCGTGTTCGCACGTAGGGGAATCTACGACGCGTTCATGGATGCTCCCGACAATGCGATCGAGCTGTTCCACGGCTACACCTATTCCGGCCATCCGGTCGCGGCGGCGGCGGGGCTGGCGACGCTCGACGTTTACAAGGAGGAGGGCCTGTTCGACCGCGCGGCCGAGCTGGCGCCGTACTGGGAGGACGCCGTGCATTCGCTCAAAGGGGCGCGCCACGTGATCGACCTGCGCAATATCGGCCTCGTCGCCGGTATCGAGCTCGAGCCGCGCCCGGGCAAGCCGACGGCACGCGCCTTCGAATCCTTCGTCAAGGCATTCGAGAAAGACTTGCTGATCCGCGTCACCGGCGACATCATCGCCTTGTCGCCGCCGTTGATCGTGGACAAGAAGCAGATCGACCGGATGTTCGATACTGTACGTGATGTCTTGAAGGAGGTCGCTTAACGAAAGCGACCCGCGCCGCTTCGCCTTTCCGCGGGGCGGCCGGCCCCGCTGAAAAGGGAGGCGGAAATGAGCCGCGCATTCGTCAAGGATCAGGACGACGTCTACGCCGAGCAGTTGCCCGACCGGCCGGACAGCGGCGAGCCGAACTACATCACGCCAAAGGGCCTTGTGGCCCTCAAGGCGCGGCTGGAAGCGCTGGTGGCCGAGAAGGCGGCGCTCGGCGAGGACGCGCCGGCGCTCAAGCCCGAGCTCGACCGCGACATACGCTGGCTCGAATCCCGCGTCACCAAGGCGATCGTGCTCGATCCCAAGACCCACGAGGCGACCGACGAGGTGCAGTTCGGCGCCACGCTCGAGGCGGTCGACGACCACGGCAAGCGGCACAAGTTCATGATCGTGGGCGAAGACGAGGCCGACGCCGCCAAGGGCCGCATCTCCTGGCTGTCGCCGTTGGCCAAGGCGCTGATCGGCGCGCGCGTCGGCGATACGGTCACCTGGAAGCGCCCCGCCGGCGACCTGGAACTGGAAATCGCCAAGATCGGGTATCGCTGACGGCACTATCCATTCGCATGGGTGCGGGACCTGGCCGCTCGCGGGCGGGCCGCTTCGTCATGGCCGGACCCGTGTCCGACGGCGATTGCCTCATCCGAGGTGCGGCCAGGGTGGAGTCGCAACGTGCGATGAAGCCCAGAGCGCCGGTCCCGAGGACCGGCCATGACGTTGCGAGGATGATACGGGGCCGCGCGTCGCGTGGCTGTGAGCGCGCGCACAGGAACAGGGTTTACGCGGCCTTACTCGCCTCGAGCGACGCCTCCGGCTGCGGCCGGCCATAGTAATAGCCCTGGCCGAGGCGGCAGCCGATGTCCCCGAGCAGCGCGACATGGGCCGCGGTCTCGATGCCCTCGGCGATGACCGAGAATCCCAGCTCCGCCGCCAGCTGCAGGATCAGCAGGATCACGGCCCCGCGGCGCTCGTCGTGCTCGATCGCCTGCACGAAGCTGCGGTCGATCTTGATCGCGTCGATCGGGAACTGATGCAGGTAGCTGAGGCTGGAATAGCCGGTGCCGAAGTCGTCGATCGCCACCCGCACGCCGATGCGCTTGCACGCCGCGAGCTTGGCCGCGACCAGGGCCGGATCGGCGATGATGCACGTCTCGGTCAGCTCCAGCATGATCGATTGGGGAGCGACGGCGCTTTCGCCGATCGCGCGCGCGATCTCGTCGACGAAGTCCGGCTCCATGAAGTCCTGGGCGGCCACGTTGATGCTCATATAGGGCGCGCGTGCGCCGTACCGGCGCGCCTTCGCATCCTCGCGCGCCAGGAACCCGAGCGCGCGGTGGCGCACCTGCCGGTCGATCGGCACGATCAAGCCGCTGGCCTCCGCCGCCGAGAGGAAGGCGCCGGGCCCGAGGATGCCGCGCTCCGCGTGCTGCCAGCGCACCAGCGCCTCGTAGCCGACGACGCTGCCGTCATCCAGCGAGACGATCGGCTGGTAGTGCGGTGCGAACGCCTGGTGGCGGATGCCGTCGCGCAGCTCCTGCTCCAGCAGCAGCTGGCGCATGGCGTGCTCTTTCACCTGCTGCTGCGGCTCGACCGACTGCGCGAGCGCGTGCCGCGCGCCGCCTTGCGGCGCGATGCGCGCGGTGGCCGCCCGCAGCCGCTGGGTCAATGCCGTCAGGCACATGCGCAGGACCGGGTCCGTCTGCGCCACGCGGCGCACGAGCTGGTCGTTCGTGACCACGATCAGCCGGCAATGTTCGCGCGCCACCGCGGTGGCGGAGCGCGGGCTGTCGTCGATCATCGACATCTCGCCGAACATGTCGCCCGGGCCGAGCCGGCCGACGCTGACCGGCGCGCCATGGCGCGTGACCATGATCTCCACGGCGCCCTGCTCGATCAGAAAGGCACAATCGCCCGGTTCGCCTTCGCGGCAGATGACCTCGCCCGCCTCGACGTTGCGCGACGTGTAGCTGCCTGCATACATGGCATCGTCCTCCAAACCATCCGAGCCCGGCGACCGATCCGACGCGTCAATACCTACGCGCGGCCTGCCGGGCGTGGATCAACTAGCAGGAGTGGAGGCGGCCGATCTGTGATGAAACTCACGAAGCTGCGCGGCGCGGATTAACCACGCCGGCGCGGGATGCCTTGAATATTCCGGGCATTTCGTGCCGGATTGGTAAAGGCCATCACGAGCCCGGCATCGAAATCTGCTGCGCCCGCGCCCGGGCCGCCTCGGCCTGCCTCAACGACACCAGCCGGCAGCGCTCCTCGTCCCACAGCATCAGGCGGTAGCAGAAGATGCTTTCGACCAGACCCAGGCGCCGCGCCGGGCGCAGTTCCGGCACGCCGCGGTGGCATCGCGGCAGGTTGTAGCAGGGTATCTTGCTCGACAGGTGATGGATGTGGTGGAAGCCGATATTGCCCGTGACCCAGTGCAGCAGGCGCGGCAGATCGTAGAAGGACGACCCCTCGATCGCCGCTTCGTGGAAGTCCCACTGCGGTTCCCGCCGCCAATAGGCCGCCTCGAACTGGTGCTGGACGTAGAACAGCCAGATGCCGAGCGAGCCGGCCACCAGCGCAGCGGGCAGATAGGCCAGAAGGAAAGGCGCGGGCCCGATCGTGACGCAGAGCGCGGCGATGACGGCGGCGATCGCGGCGTTGGTGCCCTGCGTGCTGATCCAGTTGCGCGGATCGCGGCGGTTGCCGTTGAACGGCAGGCGATAGGCGATGACGTACTGATAGATCGGGCCGATGCCCAGCAGAACGATCGGATGGCGGTAGCAGCGGTATTTCAGCCGCTGCCACGACGCCAGCGCGCGGTATTCGCGCACGGTCAAGGTATCGATGTCGCCCATGCCGCGCCGGTCGAGGTTGCCCGAGGTCGCGTGATGCGCGGCGTGCGAGCGCCGCCAATAGGCATAGGGCGTCAGCGTCACCACGCCGATGCAGCGGCCGAGCCAGTGATTGGCCCAGGCCCAGGGAAAGAACGAGCCGTGGCCGCAGTCGTGCTGGATGATGAACAGGCGCACCACGGCCGCCGCGGTCAGCGGCGTCAGCGCCAGGACCCACCATTGTCCGTAGGCCAGGCCCCAGACGGTGCCGGCCATCAGGGCGCAGAACAGGCCGGCGGTGACGACGGTCTCGAAGCTCGCCCGCCAGGGGCAGGATCGCGCGTAGGGCGCCAGCATCTTCTGCCAGGACGAGGCGGGAATCGTCGCGGCGGGTGAACGAGTTTCGGAAACAGGCGTGTCGGACAGAGCTCGCAATTCGCTCAAGATCTTCTTCTCGTCTCGTGTTGGCGTGTAAAGACCGATGGCGCGGCGGGCTGAACCAATTCCCAGGATGCCCGGCCGGCGAAGGCTGGAGCGTTTATGGAGGGTTCGGCCGATCAGGTCCTAACGGGCCCCGGGCCGCGGCCAAATGTGACCTCCCGAGCGGAAGGTCGCGTCGATCCTGGACCCGCAATATGACGATGCCGCGCGCGACCCGCAAGAAAATTGAGAGGCATACAGACGAACGGTTGATGGCCTGGAGTGCCTACGTTAACACCATTCTGCGATGTGAAATGCGCTTCATCTCCGCCCCGGCGCGCCCGCCAGGCGCGCCAGTCCGTCCAGCAGATCTTCCACCTTGCGGCAGACGACCGCGCCGCGTTCGGCGATCTGGGCGGCCACGTCGACCGGCAGGCTGGTATTGCTGCCGTCCGGCACCTGGTTGAGCCGGCCGCCGATGAAGATGGGGATGTCGAGCCGGGCCTTCTCCATCTCGGTGCGGAGCATTTCCACATAGTGGAGCGCGAACCCGTTGAAGGTGCTGAGCGCGATGCAGTCCGCGCCGCCCTGCCGGGCCGCCGCCACGACCGCGGCGGGATCGGCGTTGATGCCGGCATCGATGATCTCGATGCCGATCGGCCGCAGGGTCGATTCCAAAAGGATCTTGCCGTACTCGTGCACGTCGGTGGTGGCGACGCAGGCCCTGAGCGACGCGGCCTCGAGCGCCCGGCGCTGCGCCGGATCGAGCGCCGCGGCGATGGCGCCGCCTTGCGTCTCCAGCTCCACGAGGGTGGTCGCGGGCACGACCGGGCGGCGTCCGCGCGGGCGGTCGCGGTCCTCCGCGCCCGGCCCGAACCATTCCTCGAGCCGCTTCGGGCCGATGCGGCGCAAGGCAAGCAGGAACTCGAGCGGGTTCTCCAGGTCGACGCCGGCATTCGCCAGTCCCTGGCGCACGCGCGCATGGAAGCGGCGCCCGCCGGCGACGATATCGGCGCCGATCGCCGCCGCCTTCGCCGTGTCGAGCATCGGCATCCAGCCTTCGCTGCGCTCGATCAGGCGGTTGGCGAAGAGCTGCGCGTCGACGATCTCGTCGATGTCGGGGATGCGCAGCGTCTCGGTCACCGGCACGGGGTTGATCGCATGGCCGCTCGGGCGGATGCGCTGGCTGACGATATCGGCCATCAGGTAGCTGGCGAGACCGGCATAGCTGACGCTCGGCTCGTCGCGGTAGCTGACGGTGTTGCCGTAGATCATCGTGCCCGGGTTGGGATTGGCCTCGGCCAGGGCGTGCTGGAAGGCGAGCCGCGTCAGTGGGTCGGAGAAGGTGTGCCCGAAGCAGTGCGACGACGTGGCGCCGAGCAGCCCTTCGACGATGTCGCGCTCCAGCAGCACGGCGCCGAGCGCCGAGGCCATGTCGGTGAACAGGGCGACGAACCCGTCGTCGAGATTCGAGTGCACCAGGACCTCGACCGGCTGCGCCGCGATCAGCGCGATCGCCTTCACCGTCTCGGCCGTGGTGAACACCTCGTCGTCCCACAGCGGCAGGCGATAGGTGAAGTACTGCCCGAGATTGCCGATCGACGTGGCGCCGGCCGCCAGGGCGGCCTCGGTGTTCTCGAGCGCCGCCGGCAGGCCCAGCATGAAGTCGCCGTAGTGCGGCGCCACCGGCGCGCCGCGGGTGAGCGCGACGAAATCCTCCGCGCCGTGGAGGATCATGCCCGTTCCGCGCGGCATGCCGGCGCGGCGGGCGGCCGGATAGCCCATGTTCTGGTCGAGGCAGATGCCGTAGCGATGCACGGCATGGCCGGCCTTGGCGACCCGCTCCGCGATCTCGGCCCAGGCCTGCCGGCTGCGCGCCGGATCGCGATAGCCGATCTGCGCGTGCAGCGTGACCTTCTTCTCCGCGGCGGCCCGGCGCTTGAACTCCGCCTCCGAGGCGACGCCGTACGCCGCGAGGAAGGGGCAGGGACCGACCCGATGGAGCTTCGCCAGCGCCTGTCCCTCGGCGATCAGCGCCTTGGCATCGGGCAGCTCCGGCTCGGGAAACAGGGCGCGCCGGTCGGGGACCAGCGGGCGGCTTGCGGCGGCGGTGCCAGTGGCGGTCATGGCCGATACAATACCCCGCTTCGCCTTCAACGCCATCTCACGGGAGAGTCGCCGCCATGTCCAATCGCATCCTCAATCCGCAGGGCGTGCACGCGCCGATCGGCAGCTACAGCCATGCCATCGAGGTTCCGCCGAACGCGCGCTGGCTCTACGTCTCGGGCCAGGTCGGCATCGGCCCGGACGGCAAGGTCGGCCAGGGCATCCAGCAGCAGGCCGCGTTCGCCTGGGCGAACCTGCTGACGATCCTCAACAGCGCCGGCATGGGCGTCGAGGATCTGGTGAAGGTCACGACGTTTCTCACGCGCGCGCAGGACATCCAGGAATCGCGCAACGCCCGCGTCAAGGTGCTCGGCAGCGTCAAGCCGGCCTCGACGCTGGTGGTCATCTCGGCGCTTGCCGCGCCCGAGTACCTGATCGAGATCGAGGCGCACGCCGCGAAGGCGTGACCGGGCGCGGGGGCGCGACCGCGCGTTGTTGCGACGGGTGATTGCGCTCGCTGCCGCCGCCGTCGTCCTTGCGGCGGCGGCGGCGGCCGCCTGGTTCGTGTGGCCGTCGATCGGCGGGCCGCTGTCGCATCATCGCGGTCAGCCTGCCCGACCCGCTGCCGGCGCACAGGCTGCCCGTGCTGTTCGTGATGGGCGGCCTGCGCACCGGCCAGAACTCGATCCGCCATGTCGACGATCCCGGCGCGAACGCACTGGTCGGCTTCCACTACCCGATCGATCGCCATGCCGGCCGCGGCCTTCGGCTGCTGCCCCGCCTGCCGGCGCTGCGCGCGCAGATCTTCGCCACGCCCGGCCAGGCCGTCGCGGCGCTCGACTGGCTGCGCGCGCAGCCCTGGGCCGATGCCGGGCGGATCACGCCCGTCGGCGTCAGCCTCGGCGCGCTGTTCCTGCCGGCGGTGCTGCGGATCGACCAGGCGCGCGGGGCCGCGCCCGGACCGGCGGTGATCGCCTATGGCGGGGCCGATATCGCGCTCATGGCGCCGCGGCTGCTCGGCCGCGTGCACGCGGCGATCCGCCCGCTGCTCGTCCGGCTGGGCGTCGCGTCGCTGCGTCCGGTCGAGCCGGCCGAGCACCTGCCGCATATCCGGGGCGAGTTCCTGCTGCTGGCCAGCACCGACCTCGACGCCATGGTCCCGGAGGCGGCAGCGCGCCTGGTCGAGCGCCTGACGCCCGAGCCGAAGACGATCGTGCATCTGCCCGGCGGCCATGTCGGCGGCGAGACCGAGGTGACGCGGCGCCTGGTGACCGCGCTGCGCGCCTGGCTCGAGGAACGCGGGGCGGCGGCGCCCTGATCCTATGGCCGGCCCATGATGTATTTCTCGATGCGGCCGGTGTTCATCTCGGTCACCGCGCCGCGCGGGTCGAGCAGACGGCCCTTGACCTCGAGCCCGAACTGCGGCGCGTCGTTCGGGTCGGTGAGATCGATGCGCGGCTCGAAGATGTAGGCGCCGCTGGCCAGGTTGACGTTGCCCGGCACGAGCATGCGCGCGCCGTCGGCCAGGAACTCGACGCCGCCGCCGGAAAACTGGTTGTTGACGCGCCGCCCGAGCGTCACGCTGCCGTTGCTCGCCACGATCTCGCCGTCGATGTCGCGCGCCGTGGTGCGTCCCGTGAACATGGTGGCGAGAACCAGCTTCGGCACGAGGTTGGTCAGGCCCGTCTGCTTCAAGCGCCGGCCGAGCGCGCGCAGGTCGAGCCCGTCGATCACGAGGTTGCGCAGCTTGAACGTGAAGCCGCCGTCGAGCCGCGACAGAAGCTCCTGCAGGCTCCGCCCCTGTATCTGGAACGTGCCGGTGCCGTCGACGACGCCGCCGATGATGCCGATCGTGCATTGGCGCCCGGAAACGGTGCACTCGACCTTGCTCGACTCCATCTTCAGGCCGACCAGGAAATCGCGCACCGGGAAGTGCTCGACCCGGAACGAGCCGCTTACCGCCGGCGCGGCCCGTGCGTCGATGCGTGCGCGCAGCGAGACCTGGGCGCCGAGCGAGGTAAAGACGACGTCGCTCAGCTCGCCGACGCCGTCGGCGAGGACCAGCCGTCCGGACGGGCGCTCCAGCGTCAGCGCGGCCGTGCTCACGCGCGGCGCCGACAGCCGCAGGTCGCTGTCGATGCGCTGCAGGGCCGCGAGATCGATCGGATCGGTCGGCCACAGCGCCGCTCCGCGCGGCGCCGCGGCCGTGCGCGGCACGAGCTGGTCGAGCGCCAGCGGGCGCGTCGCCTCCAGCCGGCCGGTCAGCTTGGGTCGCGCGCCGGTGGTGACCAGCGTGATGTCGCCGCTCAAGGCCAGCGGCGCGCTGTCGACGCTGAAGCCGTGCATGGCGTAGCCGCCCGGCGCCGCCTGGACCGAGGCCTGCACCGCCAGCCGCCCGATCGGCGCGGGCGGCGCCAGGCCCGGCACGAAGGCGCGCAACGCGTTCTGTCCTTCCGGGAAGCTGGCCGCGACCTTGATGGCGCCTTTCGGCGCCGGAGGCATCTCGCCCGCGATGCGCGCCTCGCCGCCGAGGAGCGCGAGTCGGGCGTCGATCGCCGACTTCGCGATGGTGGCATCGAGCCCGATGCGCCCCGCCGCGGCGAAGGAGGCCGGCAGCAGGCCGGGCAGCGCCTGCACCAGCCTGGCCGCGTCGATGTCGTGGCCCTTCAGGGTCAGCGCGGGGGCGCGATCCGGGCGCAGCGGCCGCGCGATGTCCCCCTTGACCTGCACGACCGCGCCCGGCACGCCCAGCTCGCCGTCGACCGTGAGCTTGTCGCTGCCGCCCGCGACGTGCCCCTTGACCTGAAAGCGCCCGAGGCGCTGCGCCGGCGTCGTGCCCATCAGCGCCAGCGCGCGATCGAGCTCGATGGCGCCGCCGGCGATCTTCAGGTCGAAGCGGCGGTTGTCGTCGAACGGGCGTTCGATGCGGCCGGCAAGGTCGAGCGTCGAGCCGAGCGCCTCCAGATTCGCGCGCTGAAGCTGGAGCGCGTCGAGACCCGCGCGGCCTTCCGCCGCCAGCACCAGCCGGCCTGGGCCCTTCACGTGCGCGAGGCCGATCGCCGCGAACAGCGGCGCCGCATCCTCGGCGCGCACCGCTACCTGGCCGGCGAAGGACGGCTGGTCGAACCCGCCGCGCAATCCCCCGCTCGCGCGCATCGACGCGCCCCACAGGCGGTCGGCGCGCGCCTCGTTGATCGTGATGCCGTCGGGCGCGGTGGCGGCGTCGAGATAGAGCCCCTGTGCCGTCGTGCCGCGCAGCCGGGCTTGGCCGATCGCCAGCCGCACCGCGCCGTCGCCGGATTCGCCGCGGAACACGGGCGCCAGCAAAGCGCCGGGCCCGCCGGCCGCGCCGGCGCCGCCGCCGGCGGCGAGCGCGTCCAGGTCCAGCGTGTCGATTGCCGCCGATGCGCGCCAGCGCGGGCGCGGGCCCATCACGTACTCCGCCTCGCCCGATGCGCTGAGCTCGGCGACGCCGAGCTCCAGCTTGGTGACGCGAAAGCTCGACCCGGGCACGAGCAGCAGCCCGGCCGCGTCCACCATGGCCGAGCCCGCGACCCGCACGGGCTTTGCCTTGCCCGTCCCGGCAGGCGCCAGGCCGAGCCAGGACGCGGTCGCGCCGGCATTGGCCGCCGCGGCGCGGATCTGTCCGGAGAACCGGGGCGTGCCGCGTGGCGGCGCCACGATGCTTCCGTCGATCGCGAGCGTGCCGTCGCCGGGCAAGGCCGCCGAGAGCCGCCCGACGGTCAAGGTGCCGTCGGCGAGCGCGGCGGAGAGCGTCACGTCGCGCAGCGCCTGCGCGTTCCAGACCGCCGTGCCGATCGACAGATCCAGCGTACCCGCGGCGGCGCGCGGCAGGTAGAATCCGACCGGCGCTGCGGGCGGCGCCGGCGGCTCGGCGTTCGCGGCGGCGTCGCGCTCCAGCGCGGCCCACTTGTCCAGGTCGATCCGGTCGATCTTGACCCCGACGCGCGACGGCTTGCCGTCCAGCCGCACGTCCAGCGCGCCGCCGGCGCGGCTGTCGCCGAGCCGAAGCGCAAGGTCGGCGATGGCGAGACCGCGCTCGGCGCCCGCCTCGGCCCGTCCTTCCAGCGTGAAGCCCTGCGCGGCGAAGCCCGGCATGGGCACGGTGCTGCCGGCAAGGGCGGTCAGCGCCGTGCCCAGCGCGCGCAGGTCGCTGCCCTCGACCTTGAGCGCCCCGGCGAAGCGGCCGTCCGCCGACAGCGCGCTCGCCGTTCCGTCGAAGCGCAGCCGCGCACCCGCGAGCCC
>JAKLKW010000112.1 GCA_023150455.1 Alphaproteobacteria bacterium
CGCCCGCCTTGGCATCTTCATCCTCGTCGAGGGCGTCACCGTCAAGGCGCTCCTCGGTGCCGTGAGTCCCGGCGCGCGGGCGGACTAGCCCGGATTTCTCAAAGAGGAAGGTGCATCGGGGCGTGAATTCTGAGAAAAGTGTTGTGCGGCAACATTTTTCGACGAAGCCACGGAGTTCCCCGATGCAGACAGAGTGTAGCGCGGATTTGTTCGGCTTTGCACCGGTTGAAGGCCGGAAAGTTGTGGCCGCATTTGACGCCGGGAAGGTGACATCGGACGCGGGCGCACTGCTGCTGGGCCAGGTGGATCGGGCGATCGGTGTGATCGATCGATTTGCCGCCTGCTTCACTGACCGTCGAATGGCCGAGCTGGTGGTGCATGAGGTTCGCACGCTGGTGGGTCAGCGGGTTTATGGGATCGCGCTCGGCTACGAGGATTTGAACGATCACGACGAGCTGCGCCACGACCCGACGATGGCGGTGCTGGCCGGGAAGTTGGAAGCGAAGCGCCAGGATTGCGCGCCCGTGGCCGGCAAGAGCACGTTGAACCGGCTGGAGCTGAGCCGGCCGGAGCCGTCGCGCTATCACAAGATCGCCTATCGCGCGGCGGCGATCGAGGGGCTGTTCGTGAAGCTGTTCATCGAGGCGCATGAACGAGCGCCGAAACAGATCATCCTCGATCTCGACGCGACCGACGACCCGCTGCACGGGCATCAGGAAGGCCGGTTCTTCCACGGCTATTACGACTGCTACTGCTATCTGCCGCTATACATCTTCTGCGGCCGGCATCTGCTGGCGGCGAAGCTGCGGCGGGCGGACATCGACGGCTCGGCCGGCGCCGTCGAGGAGGTGGCTCGGATCGTCGCCCAGATCCGCCAGCGCTGGCCGCATGTGCGTATCCTGCTGCGCGCCGATTCGGGCTTTGCGCGCGAGGCGCTGATGGCGTGGTGCGAGAAGAACGGCGTCTACTACCTGTTCGGCCTGGCGCGCAACGATCGGCTGGTTGCCGAGATCGCGGCCGAGTTGGCGCAAGCGTGCGAGGAGAGCCGGAGCACCGGCCGGCCCGCGCGCCGCTTCAAGGACTTCATGTGGTCGACGCGGGACAGCTGGAGCCGCCGGCGTCGTGTCGTCGCCAAGGCCGAATGGACGGGAGGCGAAGCCAATCCGCGCTTCGTCGTCACCTCGCTATCGGCCAAGGACTGTGAAGCCCGGCATCTCTACGAGGCGATCTACTGCGCGCGCGGCGACATGGAGAACCGCATCAAGGAATGCCAGGGCGACCTGTTCGCCGACCGGACCTCGAGCGCCACGATGCGGGCCAATCAGCTCCGGCTGTGGTTCGCCTCGATGGCCTACGTTCTGCTCTGTGCGCTCCGGCGCATCGCCTTGCGACATACCCAGTTCGCCGACGCCTCCTGCGGCACCATCCGCCTCAAGCTGCTGAAGATCGGCGCTTTGGTCCGGGTCAGCGTCCGCCGGGTCAAGTTCGCCATGGCTTCAGCTTATCCCTACCAGCACGAGTTCGCCCTCGCCCACGCCTTGCTGGCCAACGCCGCTGCGCGCTGACGAACCAGACAGCGCACAGTCCACATAGCCGGTTCCGAGCTGCCGCACGACGCGGCGACTGTCAGCCTGTCCGAAAATTGCCCCGCTATCCGCTTCCCGAACCAACAGCCCGGGACACCTCGCCAGCTTCCGTCAGACAATCACTACCAGATCGCCCTTTGAGAAATCCGGGCTAGTTCAGGTCCAGGCGCTTGCCCAGGCGCCCGGCCAGGTCCTGGATGAACTGCCAGGCGACGCGGCCGGAGCGCCCGCCGCGCGTGACCGACCATTCGTTGGCCTCGGCATGCAGCCGGTCGGCGGGCAGGTCGAGGGCACTGGTGGAAGCCGAGCCACAGGCCGAAGCGGTCGCTCAGGGACACCTTCTCCTCGACCGCCTCGCCCGGGTTGATGGCGGTCGAGCGCTCGTTGTCGATCATGTCGCGCGGCATCAGGTGGCGCCGGTTCGACGTGGCGTAGAAGATCACGTTGTCCGGCCGTCCCTCGACGCCGCCTTCCAGCACCGCCTTCAGCGACTTGTAGCTGGCGTCCTGGCCGTCGAAGCTCAAGTCGTCGCAGAACAGGATGGCGCGCCGGTCGGCCTCGCGCAGCCGGCGCAGCAGCACGGGCAGGGAGGGGATGTCCTCGCGGTGGATCTCGACCAGCGCCAGCTTGCCCTTGGCGCCGTTGCCCTTCTCGCGCTTGCCCAGCTCGAGATTCACGGCGGCGTGCACCGCCTTCACCAGCGAGCTCTTGCCCATGCCGCGCGCGCCCCACAGCAGCGCGTTGTTGGCGGGCAGGCCCTTGGCGAAGCGGCGCGTATTGTCGAGCAGGATGTCGCGCTGGCGCTCGATGCCCTGCAGCAGCTCGACGTCGACGCGGTTGACGCGGGTCACGGGATCGAGCTGGGCGCTTTCGGCGTGCCAGACGAACGCGTCGGCGTCGGCGACCGAGGGCGCTGCGGCCGGCGCCGGCGCCAGGCGGTCGAGCGCGTCGGCGATGCGCCGGAGCAATGGTGCCCAGTCGGCGGGCGCACCGCTGGAGGGCGGCGGTTGGGGTTTTTTGGCCATGGAGACGTTCCCGTGGAATCCCTCAAGGCGCGGCGGCGCGAAGGGCGCGCACCCTAGCACGCGGGCCGCTCGAGGCAAGCGCGGGACGTGCTGAAGAGAGGCCGCGGCAAGGCTGCTTTCCAGGGACGATTTCCGGGGCGCGCGCGGTTTGCAATTCCCCCTGGGGTCGCTATAGTCCGCCGCCCGAGCGAACCCGGAACAGAAAGGGACCGACCAGGATGTGGATCAGCCCGGCCTACGCCCAGGCGGCCGGAGGCGGCGTCGGCTTCGACATCGTCTCGCTGGCGCCGCTGGTGCTCATCTTCGTCGTCTTCTATTTCCTGCTGATCCGGCCGCAGCAGCAGAAGATGAAGGCGCACCGGGCCATGCTGGGCGCCATCCGGCGCAACGACCGCGTGCTGACCGGCGGCGGCATCATCGGCACCGTCACCAAGGTGGTGTCGGACACTGAGCTGATCGTCGAGATCGCCGAGGGCGTGCGCGTGCGCGTGGCGCGCGGCACGGTGGCCGAGGTCCTGTCGCGCACCGAGCCGGTCGCGGCCCCGGGCGGCGGCGGCGGCGAGGCCAGGCCGGCGGAGCAGAAGCCCCAGAGCCTGCTGGACAGGCTCGGCCTCGGCGGCAGGAAGTAGCCGCGCCGGTCGCGGCGGAGCGACGGCATGATTCATTTTCCGACCTGGAAGATCCTCCTGGTGGCTGCGGTCTGCCTGCTGTCGCTCGCCTATGCCGCGCCGAACCTGGTGTCGGAAGAGACTGCGGCCAAAATTCCGACCTGGCTGCCGCATCGCCAGATTTCCCTCGGTCTCGATCTGCAGGGCGGGTCCCATCTGCTGCTGGAGGTCGACACGCAGTCGGTCGTGCGCGAGCGCGTGAATTCGCTCCTCGACGGCGTGCGCGCGACGCTGCGCAAGGACCGCAGCCTGCGCTATACCGGTATCGGCATCGAAAGCGGCGCGGTCGTTTTCCGCCTGCTCGACGCCGCCAAGGTCGACGAGGTGCGCAAGGCCATCCGCGAGGCCGAGCCCGACGCCGAGGTTGCCGTCGAGGGGCAGCAGTTCCGCGTCGGTTTCAAGCCGGAGGAGGTGGAGAAGAAGAAGCGCTCGGCGGTCGAGCAATCGGTCGAGATCGTGCGCCGGCGCATCGACGAGATGGGTACGCGCGAGCCGACCATCGTGCGCCAGGGCGACGACCGCATCCTTGTGCAGGTGCCGGGCCTGCGCGATCCGGAGCGCCTGAAGGTCCTGCTCGGCAAGACTGCCAAGCTGACATTCCGCTTCATCGACGAGGAGACGCCGCTGGCCGAGGCCGAGCAGGGGCGCGTTCCACCCAGCTCGGAGCTGCTGTTCGCCGACGAGGATGCGCGCGGCGGACCCAACAAGTATGTCGTGCGCAAGCGCGTCATGGTCAGCGGCGAGAGCCTGACCAACGCGTCGGCGACGTATGACAACCATGGCCAGCCGGTGGTCAGCTTCAAGTTCGACAGCGTCGGCGCCAAGCGGTTCGGCGACGCGACGCGCGACAACGTCGGCAAGCTGTTCGCCATCGTGCTGGACAACCGCGTGATCAGCGCGCCGGTGATCCGCGAGCCGATCCTCGGCGGCAGCGGCCAGATCTCCGGCAATTTCACCACGCAGTCGGCCAACGACCTCGCACTGCTGCTGCGCGCGGGCGCCCTTCCCGCGCCGATCAAGGTACTGGAGGAACGCACGGTCGGCGCCGACCTGGGTGCGGACTCCATCGCCGCCGGCACCTTCGCCTCCTGGCTCGGCCTCGCCCTGGTCGTCGTGTTCATGATCGTGTGCTATGGCCTGTTCGGCCTGTTCGCCAATCTCGCCCTGGCGGTCAACCTCGTGATGATCCTGGCGGCGATGTCGCTGCTCGGCGCCACGCTCACGCTGCCCGGCATCGCCGGCATCGTGCTGACGATGGGCATGGCGGTCGACGCGAACGTGCTGATCTACGAACGCATGCGAGAGGAAGTGCGCGCCGGGCGCTCGCCGATCTCGGCGATCGACGCCGGGTTCTCGCGCGCCTTTTCCACGATTCTCGACTCCAACCTGACGACGCTGATCTCGACGGCGCTGCTCTATGCCGTCGGCACCGGGCCGATCAAGGGCTTCGCCGTCACGCTGACCATCGGCATCCTCAGCTCGATGTTCACCGCCATCATGCTGACGCGGCTGATGGTCGTGACCTGGCTGAAGCAGTTCCGGC
Source organism: Alphaproteobacteria bacterium (assembly GCA_023150455.1). Taxonomy (GTDB): domain Bacteria; phylum Pseudomonadota; class Alphaproteobacteria; order JAEULC01; family JAEULC01; genus JAEULC01. Next base: position 4,823 of record JAKLKW010000112.1, read on the forward strand.
CCAAGGCGCTGCCGCTCTAGGGACGATACTCACATGTGGTTGCGCCCGATCAACTTCATCCCGCACAGCACCAAGATCGACTTCGTCGCGTTCCGCTTCGTCGCGATGGCGCTCTCTGTGGTGCTGATCCTGGGCTCGCTGCTGCTGCTGCCCATTCGCGGCCTGAACTTCGGCATCGATTTCGCCGGCGGCATCATGATCGAGGTGCGGACGCCCGGTGCCGAGGCCGACCTGGCGGACATGCGCGACAAGCTCGGCAAGCTCGATCTGGGAGAGGTCGCCCTGCAGACGTTCGGCTCGCCCAATGACGTGCTCATCCGCCTGCAGCGTCAGGAAGGCGACGAGGGCGCCGACCAGCGTGCGATCGACAAGGTGCGCGCCGCGCTCGGCCCCGGCGTCGAGTATCGCCGCACCGAGTTCGTGGGGCCCAAGGTCGGAGCCGAGCTGATCCGGGCCGGGACGATCGCCATCGTCCTGTCGATGGTCGGCATCGCCGTCTACATCTGGTTCCGATTCGAATGGCAGTTCGGCGTCGGCGCGATCGTGTCGCTGCTGCACGACGTCGTGTCGACCGTCGGCATCTTTTCGCTGCTCCAGCTCGAGTTCAACCTGACCACCGTGGCCGCGGTGCTCACCGTCGCGGGCTATTCGATCAACGACACCGTGGTCGTGTTCGACCGCATCCGCGAGAACCTGCGCAAGTACAAGCAGATGGAGATGCGCCAGCTGCTCAACCTCTCGGTCAACGAGACGCTGTCGCGCACGATCATGACCAGCGGCACGACGCTGGTCGCCGTGCTGGCCTTGTACTTCTTCGGCGGCGAGGTGCTGCGCGGCTTCTCCTTCGCGTTGGCCTGGGGAATCCTGGTCGGCACCTATTCCAGCGTCTATGTCGCGGCACCCTTCCTCATCTACTTGAACCTGCGCAGGTCCTCGCCCAAAGGCGGCGGCGATGCCGTCGAGCCCGCCAAGGCGCGCACGACAAAGGCGTCTCCGGCGAAGGCCGGCTGAGCCGCGGCGAAAGGGCGGCCGATGACCGTGCCCGCCGCCACGCCGCAGATCATCGAGTCGTACCGGGGAGGCGGCTTTCGCGTCAGCGGCCTGCGCTACGAGGGCTCGGTGCTGGTGTTCCGCGCGCGCACGCTGCCGTGGCCGGTCGCCGCCTGCGCGCAGATCGAGCCCACGGCGCTGGCCGCCGCCGTCGGCGATCCCGGCGACGCGGTCGAACTCCTGCTGATCGGCTGCGGCCGGCGCCTGGTGCCGGTCGCGCCGCCGGTGCGCGCGGCTTTGAAGGCGATCGGGATCGCGGTCGAGCCGATGGACACCGGCGCCGCCTGCCGCACCTTCAACGTGCTGGCCGCCGAGGAGCGGCGCGTCGCCGCCGCGCTGATCGCCGTGGCGTGAGCGACGCGCCGCCGCTGACCGGCTACCTGGCGCCCGAGGACTATCTCGCCCCGCTCCTGGGCGAGCTCGAGTCCCTCGGCGCGTCCAGCGTATCCGTGCACGGCAGGCTGGCCCTGGTCCCCGGACCGATTCTGCCGGCGGCCTGGGCGCAGAACACGTGGCTCGGCGTCCAGCGCATCAGGATCGAATCCATCGCCGACGGCGCCGCGAAGCTCAGGGCGATCCAGCGCAATTGGGCGCTCTATGCCTTCCACCTGCATCGCCGCGCCGCGCTGATCGAGGCCAGGCTGCCGGTGGTGCGGCCGAAGCCGCTGCGGTTTCCGCAAGCTCCGCCGACGGCGCCGCTCGGCTCGTGGACCCTGCTCGATCACGACACCATCCTGGCGGCGGCGCGCTGCTCGAGCCCCTTCCGCCACGGCGAGGCGCGTTTCGTCGAGGACCGCCAGGCGCCGCCCAACCGCGCCTATCTGAAGCTGTGGGAAGCGCTGACCCTGATCAGGCGGCACCCGGTTCCGGGCGAGCGCTGCATCGACCTGGGCGCGAGCCCCGGCGGCTGGACATGGGCGCTGCAGCGCCTTGGCGCGCGCGTGGTCGCGGTGGACAAGGCGCCGCTCGATCCCGCGATCGCGGCGCTGCCCGGCGTGGAGACGCGTGCGGCGAGCGCCTTCGCGCTCGATCCGCGGGCCTTGGGCCCGGTCGACTGGCTGTTCTCGGACGTCGTCTGCTACCCGGCGCGGCTGCTCAAGCTGGTGCAGCGGTGGATCGAGGCCGGCACGTGCCGCAACTTCGTCTGCACCCTGAAGTTCCAGGGGCCGACCGACCACGAGACCGCGCGCGCCTTCGCCGCGATCCCCGGCTCGCGGCTCATGCACCTTCATCACAACAAGCACGAGCTGACCTGGGCGAACGTGGCCTGAGCGCAACTCAGGCCGCGCTGCGCTGCCGTTCGCCCTGCGGCAGGTGAACGCGGATCGTCGTGCCTTGGCCCAGTGCGCTCTCGATCTGAAGCTCGCCGTCATGCATGGCGGTGAGGGACTTGGTCAGCGCCAGGCCGAGGCCGGAGCCTTCGCGGCTGCGGGTCAGCGACTGCTCGACCTGGAAGAAGGGCGTGCCGAGGCGGTCGAGCAGGTCGGGCGGGATGCCGCAGCCGGTGTCGGAGACGGTGAGCGTGAAGCGATCGGCGGCGTGCGCGATCGCCAGCGTCACGCGGCCGCCCTGCGGCGTGAACTTCACGGCGTTGGTCAGGAGGTTGACCAGGATCTGGTTGATCGCGCGCTGGTCGCCGAAGAACTCGGGCAGGGCGGCCGGCACCTGGACGTCGAGGGCAATCCCGGCCTGCTCGGCACGCTGGCGGATCACCAGCAGCGCGTCGGCGGCGACGCTGCCGAGATCCACCCGGTCGCGGTGCAGATCGCGCCGCCCGGCCTCGATCTTGGCCATGTCGAGGATGTCGTTGATCAGCTGCAGCAGCATCGTCCCGCTGCGGTGGATGCCGGCGGCGAACTCGACGTAGCGCGGCGTGCCGACCGGACCCAGCATCTGGCGCTCCATCATCTCGGAGAAGCCCAGGATGGCGTTGAGCGGCGTGCGCAGCTCGTGGCTCATGTTGGCGAGGAAATTGGTCTTGGCGCGGTTGGCCGCCTCCGCCGCCTCCTTGGCCGCCTGCAGGTCGGTGCGCACCTGCGCGAGTCGCCGCTCCGCCGTCTTGCGGTTGGTGATGTCCATCGCCACGGTGATGACGCGGTACACCCGCCCGGTCGTGTCGAGCAGCGGCACCTTGGTCTTGAGCCAGTCGCGCTCGATGCCGTCGGCGCCGGCGTAGCGCTCCTCGTAGAAGTCGAGCGCCTTGCCCGACTCGATCACCTGGCGATCGTTGCCGTGCGCGTAGGCTCCGTAGCTCTCGCCCAGGAATTCCGCCGCGGTCCTGCCCACGGCCGCGGTCGGCGTCGTGCCATAGAGCTTCGCCTGGTAGGCGTTCATCAGGACGTAGCGCGACTCGCGGTCCTTCGCGTTGATGATCGCCGGCACCGCGTCGATGACGGCCTGCAGGGCCTCCTTGGCCTGGACCGTCGAGGTGATGTCGGTGCCGGTGCCGCGATAGCCCTTGAAGGCGCCGCCGGCGTCGAACACGGGCACGCCGCTGATCGACATGTGCCGGGTGGTGCCGTCCGGCTGGATGCGATAGAGGCGCAGGCCCTTGAACGGCAGGTGGGCGTTCAACTGGGCCTCGTGCGCCGCCCATTCCTCCTCGCTCAAGCCCAGCGGCCTGGTCTCGCGCCGCGTCTTGCCGATATGGTCGGCGACCTTCATGCCGGAGTGGTGCGTGGCGGCGGGAGAGAGATAGGTGAAGCGAAGATTCTCGTCCTGCTCCCAGTACCAGTCGGAGGAAGCCGAGGCGAAGTCGCGGAAGCGCTCCTCGCTGTGGCGCAGCGCGTCGCGCGTCGCGGCGTTGCGCGCGGCGACCCGGATCAGCATGGCCGCCATGGCGAGGATGGCGAGGGTCAGGATGACCCCGGCGATGGCCGCCTCGACCGCGCGCTGGCGCCAGCCTGCGAGCACGTCGTCGAGATCCAGGCTCACGCCGTTGAAGAGCGGCAGGTTGGGGACAGCGCGGAATCCGACGATGCGCGTGCGGCCATCGATCACCGATGCGAAATGGTGCACGCCCGCGTACATGCCGGTGCCGATGCTGCGGGTGACGGGCGTATCGACCGCCTGGCCGATCCGGTCGGACCAGCCGGACGAGCCCGCCATCAGCACGCCGTCCAGGCTCCACAGCGCGACGCGGCCGGTGGGACCGACCATCAGCGAGTCGTAGAAGGACCGGAAGTAGTTGAGCCGGACGATCGTCGCCACCGCGTGCGTGTCGCCGGCGCTCTCGATCCGCCGGCTCAGCATGATGCGGCTGTTGCAGGGATCGGCTGTCGGTGCAGTGATGTGCAGCGTGGTCGCCGCGCGGGTCGGGTGCGGGGGCAGCTTGGTGACGCCGGCGGGACAGGCCGCGCCGCTGAGCGCGGCCCGATCGAGCCCATCCGGCGTCGCCGCGCTGTGGCGCAAGTTTCCCTCGGCATCGATCACGTGCAGCTCGCTGGCATAGGGGATCGCCAGCAGGTGGCGGTGCAGGTGCTCGACGATGTGCGGCGCGCCGGGCTCGGCCTGTCCCAGGATGGCGTCCATGTGCTCCATCGTCGAGACCAATACCTGGTCGGCCCGCGCGATCGTCTGCGCCGTGTGCTCGACCAGCAGCAGGGTCAGGTTCTCGGCCAGGCGCTCGGCGCCCTGGATCGCCTGGTCGCGCTGTCGCCACACGCCGAGCAGGATCATGCCGTCGACGACCACGACGATCGCCAACGCAAAGGCGGCAATGGACCAGCGCAGGCCGTCGCGCAGCGCGAAACGCGAAGCCTTGCGCCTGGTGCCGTTGCGTGCGGCGGAAGCAGAGTCCCTGGGCATGGCGGTCCGAGCAGCGGGTCGAAATGTCCCGACGATAGCGGTGCTGTCGTTAAATCGCTGTTAAGGCGGGCGCCGGAATCGCCCCAATATGCTGCACAGCAAAAGAAAACGGGGCCGTTCCGGCCCCGTTCTCCGCGCAGCCTGCGGTTGAATTCAGAAGATGTTTTGCGCGCCAACCATGGCGAACAGCATCGGCACCGACAGCATCGTGTTGATGCGCGAGAACAGCTTGGCCGTCGCCGCCGCCTTGGCCTTGGTCGCGTCGTCCGCCTCGACCAGGCCCAGCGCCTTCTGCTGGTTCGGCCAGATCAGGAACCACACGTTGAAGGCCATGATCAGCCCCAGCCACATGCCGATGCCGATCGCAGTGTTCTTCATGACGCCCGAGCCGATGCCGAGCACGATCGCCTGCGCGAAATAGCCGTTCATCAGCGCCAGGATGAGGCCGGTCACCACGGTAGCCAGCGCGGCCCAGCGGAACCAGAACAGCGCTTCCGGCGCGATCACCTTGCTGATCGCGGGGCGCTGCTCGGCCGGGATCTTCGGCACGCTGGGGATCTGCACGAAGTTGAAGTAGTAGAGCAGCCCGATCCACATGATCCCGCTCAAGACGTGCAGCCAGCGGAACAGGAACGCGAACCAGTTATGGTCCATCGAGATGCCGCGGGTGATCAGGATGTAGACCACCACGAGCGCGATCCCGGCCAGGACCGTGTTCTGCAAAGAGTCGAAGAACTTCGCCATTTTGTCTCATCCCCCGTTTGGTATTGGAAAAGCATTGATCCGATCGGTTGCAGCATCAGTACAACGGACCGGCCGCGGATTCAACGCGGTCGCCGGCGCACGCAGCCGCATGTCCGTACGATTGATACGGTTTTCGCGTCCAGCGCGATTCGGGTAGGGTGAAGCATCGCCGCGCGCCATTAGTTTCCGGTGGCGGCGCTACTGGGAGGGCGACATGAGCAGGAGTTCGACGTCCGCCGGCAGCTACGCGCTGCCGCGGCGGGCATTTCTGGCGGGCGCCGCGGCCGGCGCGGCCGCGCTCGCGGGCGGCCTGCCGCGGGTCAGCATCGCGCAAGGTGCGGCACCGCACGAATTGCCGAAGCTGCCCTATGCCGACAACGCGCTGGATCCCGTGATCTCGGCGCGCACGCTCGAGTTCCACTACGGCAAGCACCATGCCGGCTATCTCACCAACCTGAACAACCAGTTGAAGACGACGCCCGAGCTGGCCGGGCTGAAGCTGGAGGAACTGGTCAAGACGACGGCGGCGAACCCGAATCGCACGCCGATCTTCAACAACGCCGCGCAGACCTGGAACCACACGTTCTACTGGAACAGCATGAAGCCGGGCGGCGGCGGCCAGCCCACCGGCAAGATCAAGGCGAAGATCGATTCGGATCTCGGCGGCTACGACAAGTTCAAGGCCGACTTCCATGCCAACGCGCTGGGCCAGTTCGCCTCGGGCTGGGGCTGGCTGATTCTCGACGGCGACAAGCTCAGGATCGTGCGCACCGGCAACGCGGACACGCCGTTGGCGCAGGGCAAGAAGTGCCTGCTGACCATCGACGTATGGGAGCACGCCTACTACCTCGACTATCAAAACCGGCGCGGCGACTACATCACCGCCTGGCTCGACAAGCTGGTGAACTGGGAGTTCGCCGAGAAGAACCTGGGTTGAGGGCCTGCCGCACCGGAGCCCGCCAGGGACAGATCCGCCTTGGCCCGGCGGGCTTCGGCGCGGCGCGCCTCGGCTCGCTCGGCGAGCGAAGGCCGGTGAGGGCGCTTTGACCGAGCGGAAGCTCTGCTATAGCGCCGACCAGGTGCGGCAATGCGATCCGGACCGCTTCCTGTGCGCGATGTTCGCGCCGGCCGGCCGGCGCGAGGATCTGCTGGCGCTTGCCGCCTTCAACATCGAGCTGGCGCGCGTGCGCGAGCAGGTCAGCGAGACGATGCTGGGCCGCATCCGGCTGCAATGGTGGCGCGAGGCGGTCGATTCCATCTTCGCGGGCGCGCCGCGCCGGCACCAGGTGGTCGAGGCGCTGGCGCGCGCCGTCCATCGCCATGGGCTCGACCGCGCGACCCTCGAGCGCATGATCGACACGCGCGAGGCCGACCTGGAGCAGGGGCCCCCGGCCGACATGGCGGCCCTCGAGGCCTATGCCGAGGGAACCGCGGGCGCGCTCGCGGCGCTGTCGCTGCGCGTGCTGGACGCGGACGCGCCGGCCGCCCGCGATGCGGCGCGCGACGTGGCGATCGCCTGGGGGCTCACCGGCCTGCTGCGCTCGGTCGCCTTCCACGCCCGGGCCAAGCGGTTGTATCTGCCGGGAGAGCTGCTGGACCGCCACGGCGTGGATCGCGGCTGCCTGTTCGAGCTGCACGGCGGCCCCGCCCTTGCGGCAGCGGCGCGCGAGACGGCCGAGCGGGCGCGATGTCGCATCGCGCACGCGCGCACGTTGCGGCGATCGGTTCCGCGCGCGGCGCTGCCCGTCCTGCTGCCGGCCCGCCTGGCGGACGCCTATCTCGGCGCCCTGGCGCGGGCCGGACACGATCCGATGGCGCCGTCGGTGGCGATGCGCGCGCCGCTCAATGCGTGGCGTGCAAGCCTGGCCGCGCTGACCGGAAGATACTGATCACATATTTCGTCGTCGCTCCCCCGACCGGCGGGACGACGATCGGGGGCGACTCGGTCAAATGAATGCGCGCGCGAGCCGGCGCTTGCTAGACTGCACCCGAGCATGACCGCGACCGACGACATTCCCAACCTGCGCGAGGCCGTCGTTTTCCTCGTCGCCACGCTGGCGATCGTGCCGCTGTTCCTGCGCCTGCGCGCAAGCCCGGTGCTGGGCTACCTGGCCGTCGGCGCGCTGATCGGACCTTACGGGCTGGGCCGCCTCGCCGAGGACCATCCTTGGCTCGGCTATGTCGCAATCGCCGACGTGAAGCGTGTCGCCCATGTCGCCGAGCTGGGCGTCGTGTTCCTGATGTTCATGATCGGGCTGGAGCTGTCCGGGACGCGCCTGTGGCAGATGCGGCGCGCGGTGTTCGGCCTCGGCACCGCGCAGATGGTTGCCTCGGCCGCGGTCGTGGGCCTCGTCGCCGCCGCCTGGGGCCACGCGCCGTCGACGGCAGTGATCCTCGGCGCCGCCCTGGCGATGTCCTCGACCGCCGTGGTGATGCAGCTCCTGACCGAGCGCGGCGAGATCGCCACGCGGCTGGGCCGCACCTGCGTGGCGATCCTGCTGTTCCAGGACCTCGCCGTCGCGCCGATCCTGGTGCTGGCCGGAATCGCGGGCAGCGACTCCGGACGCGGCCTGCCGGCGGAGCTCGGATTCGCGCTGCTGAAGACCGCGGCCGTCGTGGTCGTGATCGTACTGGCTGGGCGCTTCGCGCTGCGGCCGCTCTTTCACCGGGTCGCCCGGTTGCGCAGCCAGCAGATGTTCGTCGCCCTCACGTTGCTGGCGGCGATCGGGACGGCCTGGGCTTCGGGCTGGCTCGGCCTGTCGATGGCGCTCGGCGCGCTGCTGGCGGGGCTGGCGCTCGCCGAGACCGAGTTCCGCCACCAGATCGAGACCGAGATCTCCTCGATCAAGGATCTGCTGCTCGGGCTGTTCTTCATCTCGGTCGGCATGGGCATGGACCTTGCGGTCGTCGCCGAGGCATGGACGTGGCTCGCGTCCTCGGTCGTCGGCCTGTTCGCGATCAAGGCGGCCATCATCGTGGCGCTCTGCCTCGCCTTCGGATTGCCGGCGCATGTCGCGCTGCCCGCCGGGATGCTGCTGGGGCAGGCCGGGGAGTTCGGTTTCGTGGTCATCGGCCTGGCGATCGGCAGCGGCGCGGTGCCGGCGCCGGTCGGGCAGTTCATGCTGCTGGTGATCGCCTTGACCATGGCGGTGACCCCGCTGGCGGCGCTCCTGGCCCGCCGGATCGAGGACCTGCTGCGCGCGCGGGACGGCGCGCGGGAGCTGGGGCCCGACGCGGCAGAGATCGGCGAGCTGGAGGGGCACGTGATCATTGCCGGCTTCGGCCGCGTCGGCCGCATGGTCGCGCGCTTCCTCGACGCCCAGGAAATCGACTATGTCGCGCTCGACCTGGACGCGACCTCCGTGGCCTTCTGCCGCGCGCGCGGACTGCCGGTCTATTACGGCGATGCCGGCCGCGCCGAGCTCCTGAAGCGCGTCGCGTCCGACCGCGCCACCGCATTGGTGCTCACCGTCGACGATCCGGCCGTCGCCGGACGCGTGCTGCAGCAGGTGCGGCGAGACTGGCCGAGCCTCAAGGTCTATGCGCGCTCGCGCGACGCGCCGCACTCGCGCGAGCTGCTGGCAATGGGCGCGAGCGAGGTCGTGCCGGAAACCGTCGAGGCCAGCCTGCAGCTCGCCGGGCGCGTGCTCGAAGGGGTCGGCGTCCCGGACGACGCGGTCGACGACCTGATCGACCGCATGCGCCAGCGCGAGCTCGACCTGATCCGGTCGGAAGACGAGAGGAGACGCGGCTAGGGCGCAACGCGCGCTCGCCATTTGCGGGCGGGTCCGTTCGCCGCGTCGCGCAACGGCAGCAGCGGCTCCGGCAGGGCGCTTGGCCCTGCCATGCGCTCTGTGATCTGTTCAATATCCGCGGCAGGCAATCGCGTGGTCGTCTACGCCCGAATCCGACGCTTGCCGCGGAGGGGACCGGCATGGGTGCGATAACAATCCTGGTCGCGGGCGTCCTTTCCCTGCTGTCGTTCTCCCCGGTTTCGGCGCAGACGGAGAAGCGCGTCGTGCCCGTGATCGGGAACGCCGCCTACCCGGAGAACCCGCTCAAGAATCCGGTCAACGACGCGCGCGCAATGGCAAGCGTGCTCAAGCAGACCGGCTTCCAGGTGATCGTGCGCGAGAACGCCACCAAGCAGGACATGGAGCGCGCCGTCGGCGAATTCGGGCGCGCCCTGCAGCCGGGCGCCGTGGCGCTGTTCTACTACGCCGGGCACGGCGTGCAGGTGAACGGCCGCAACTTCCTGATCCCCGTCGACGCGAGCATCGAGTCCGAGCACAGCGTCAGGCTGGAGACGCTGGATGTCGATCTCGTCCTTGACCAGATCGCGTCGCGCGGCAGCGACGTGAACGTGGTGATCCTCGACGCGTGCCGCAACAACCCGTTCGAGCGGCGGTTCCGTTCGCGCGGCGGCGGGCTGGCGCAGATCGACGCGCCGAAGGGCACGCTGATCGCCTATGCCACCGCGCCGGGAAGGACCGCGCTCGACGGCGCCGGCGATGACGGCGGCTTCGTTCTCGTCGGGAAGGGACTGTACGATTCCGGCAGCGGCTACCGGCTCTACTACTACGGCTCGGTCGCGGGCGCCCTGTTGACGGCCGCCGGCAGGAGCGGATCGCGCGATTGCACCTTGGACCTGGTGCGCGTCACGGCGGCGGGCGCCGCGACGCCGCCGAAGCCCTGACCTGTTCCGGACCGGTAGCGGGTCCTAGGCACTTGTCTCCAGTTGGCGCGGTCGCGATTGGCGCGTAGAATTTCTGCAGCCGGCCGAAGGTTCGGCCCGCTCCGGACAGCCACAATTCGCCGTCTGCGCCGCGCGGCGCGCACCCGGTCGGGTGCGGCCGCGGCCTTTGGGGCGGGCCGATGCCGACGAGCCAGCGCAACCTGGCATCGGAGGGCATCATGGAACATCGCACCTTGGATGACATCCAGCGGGTGGCCGACGCCGTCCCGCTCGAGACCGCCGTGCCGAGAATGACCCGCCGGGAGCGCCTCGAGCGCTGGGCAACGCTGCTGGAGCAGTATCGGGGCGGGCTGGTGGCGCTCATGCGCATCGAGTATCTCGCGCCGGAGGAGCGCGTGCTGCAGCGCGGCGACCATTCGCCCCTGGCGATTGCTTTTCGCGACCCCGCGATGCGGGCGCAGGGCCTGGCCGGCGACACCGTCGGCGACGGCATGGCGTTCTTCGAGCTGTCGGAGCACGAGGCCCACTACCTGCTGTGCGATTGTCACTACCTTGGCGACTTGACGCCAGGCGCCATCGCCGGGCGCGTGCGCGACGTCGCGCGGCGAAAGTCGCTGCGCGAGCGGTGGGAAGCTGCGCGCGGCACGTTCAGTCGCTGGTGCTGAACCGGCATTGGCGCCGACCGTCGTCGCCCGTCCCGACGGCTCGCCTGGATCGGCGCGGGTCGGGGCGAGCGATCAGGCGGCGGCGTCGGCCGGCTTGCGCCCGAGCCAGCGGTCGAGGTCGTCGAGCGCGCGGGCGGCCAGCGCGGGCTTGCGGTCCGCCTTCTTCCGACGGGCGTCCGCGTCCATCGGCGGAAACAGTCCGAAATTGACGTTCATCGGCTGGAAGCTGCGCGGCCCGGCTTCGATCTGCGCGCCGATGTGTCCGCCCGTGATGTGGTTGAGCAGCGCGCCGAGCGCCGTGGTCGGGGGCGGCGCCTGGGGCGCCCGGCCGAGGCGCTCGGCGCCGGCGAACCGACCGGCCAGCAGCCCGATCGCGGCGCTTTCGACATAACCCTCGACGCCCGTGACCTGGCCGGCAAAGCGCAGGCGCGGCATCGGCTTCAGGCGCAGCAGGCCGTCGAGCAGGCGCGGCGAGTCGAGATAGGTGTTGCGGTGCAGCCCGCCGAGCCGGGCGAACTCCGCGCGCTCGAGCCCCGGGATCGTCCGGAAGATGCGCACCTGCTCGCCGTGCTTCAGCTTGGTCTGGAACCCGACCAGATTGTAAAGCGTGCCGAGCGCATTGTCCTGGCGCAGCTGCACGACGGCGTAGGGCCGCCGTCCGGTGCGCGGATCGACGAGGCCGACCGGCTTCATCGGCCCGAAGCGCAGCGTGTCGACGCCGCGCGCCGCCATCACCTCGATCGGCAGGCAGCCCTCGAAATACGGCGTGCTCTTCTCCCAGTCCTTGAACTCGGTCTTCTCGCCCGCGAGCAGCGCGGCGATGAACGCTTCGTACCGGGGCCTGTCGAGCGCGCAATTGATGTAGTCGGCGCCGTCGCCGCCCGGACCCGCCCTGTCGTAGCGCGACTGGAACCAGGCGCGCTCCATGGCGATGGACCCGCGATGGACGATCGGCGCGATCGCGTCGAAGAAGGCGAGCGACTCGGCGCCGGTGAGTGCGCGCACGGCTTCGGCCAGCGCGGGCGAGGTGAGAGGGCCGGTCGCGACGATGACGCTGTCCCAGTCCGCCGGCGGCAGGCCCGCGATCTCCTCGCGCCGGATCTCGACCAGCGGATCGGCCGCAAGCCGCGCCTCGACCGTCGCGGCGAAGCCGACGCGGTCGACCGCGAGCGCGCCGCCGGCCGGTACCTTGTTCTCGTCGGCCGCCGCCAGGATGACGGAGCCGCAGCGGCGCATCTCCTCGTGCAGCAGCCCGACCGCATTGTTGCGCCAGTCGTCGGAGCGGAACGAGTTCGAGCAGACGAGCTCGGCAAGCTGCCCGCCGACATGCGCCTCGGTGCCGCGCGCCGGGCGCATCTCGTGCAGCACGACCGGCACGCCGGCGCGCGCGATCTGCCAGGCCGCCTCGCTGCCGGCCAGGCCGCCGCCGACGACGTGGATGGGAGAGAGCCCGCCCATGTGGCGAGTCTAGAGTGGCGCGGGAGGGAAGTTAAGCCGGTCCGATGCGAGCGGGGCGCGCCGCGGTCGACGGGACCCGGCGCGCCCCACCACGGAAACAGGAAGGGAAAGCGCGCGGCGTCCTGCACGCTCGACGTTCCGCTGCCCGGAGGGGGATCCGCCAGTGGATGACCTACCTGGACCGTCCCTACATGGGATCTCCCGGTCGATCGCGCCTCCCCGGAGCGGCTCTCCTGCCGCCCGTCGCGGAATTCTACGACGGCGGCGGCAACGGCGGCATGACGGCGGTCACAGCTTCGCTGTGACGCCGCGCACGCAATTCCGCGCTTGCGAAGCGCGGGAATGCGTCTATCCGAGCCTGAGATTCATCAGCAGCAGGCCGGCGACGATGGTCAGCGCGGCGAACAGGCGCTTGACGCCGAACGGCTCGCCCAACAGCCGCGTGCCGATGACGGTGGCGAACAGCACCGAGGTCTCGCGCAGTGCCGCGACGTGCGCCATGGCGCCGAGGCTGAGCGCGTAGATGGCGATGCCGTATCCGAGCGTGGCGATGACGCCGCCGATCATCGAACGCAAGCCCTCGCTGCGCAGATGGGCGGCGACATGGACGGGGCGCCGGTGCAGCAGCGCATAGACCAGCACCCAGGGCCCCTCGATCACGTTGAGCCAGGCGATATAGGCGATCGGGTTGCCGGAGGCCCGCCCGCCGAGACCGTCGGAGAAGGTGTAGCCGGCGATGGTGACGCCGGTGACCATGGCGAAGACCGTCCCGCGCCCGCCCCAGTTGCCCCACCCGCGCGCCAGCGCGAGCCCCATGATTCCCAAGGATACGAGCAGCACGCCGGCCGCCTCGTAGAGCTGGAGGTGCTCCCCGATCAGCGTGCCCGAGAAGATCGCGACCAGCGTCGGACCGATGCCGCGTGCGATCGGATAGACATGGCTTAGGTCGCCGTGCGCGTAGGCGCTCAGCAGGAAGAAGTAATAGAAGACGTGGATCACGCTGGAAAGCAGCAGCCACGGGATCGCGTCGGTCGACATCGGTCCGGCGAACGGCAGCACGGCGAGTCCGATCGGCACGCCCGTGGCCATGATCACGCCGAAGCTGACCAGCCGGTCGCGGTCGGATTTCACGATCGCGTTCCAGCTCGCATGCAGCAGGGCGGAGGTCAGGATCAGCGCGATGATGAGGCCGTCGAGGCGCAAAGAGGCGGCTCCGGGGAACGGGGCCCGGCGCGCGTCGATCCGCGCGCCGAACATTTGGTCTGACGGCCGGA